>DASSWV010000010.1:0-5892 GCA_035704545.1 Pelobium sp. | reverse complement strand
AAAATTTTACGGATTGAACTAAAACTTCTAGATTCCGTAAAGCTTTCGCCCGGAAGCATCTTAAGGTTCGGTATCATAGCTTACGACAAGAAAAAAAATTACACCACTACAGGACTCAACGGCTATTATCCGGTTGACGTTAATTATCGTATAGAGATTATTAACGGTCAAGTTCATCCAAGGAACCATGATATTATTACAGTAAACACTTGGGAAAGTTTAAAAAGTAATGAAGTTAAAATAAAGGCAACGTTACTTTCTAACCCATCAATTTTCACAGAAAAGTTTGTTAAAATCGACTTTACCGGGGACGCACATATAGATTACACTGGAGAACCGGGACTAAATGGAACTTCCGGAGGGTCAATATTTGGGCCTGCTGGTGGTGTAAACGCACTTAATAACGCTAAAAACGGAGGCAACGGCACAGATGTGGTAGCAGAAGCTAAAATTTTAGAATATCTAGGCAAAAAAATAGTCTTAGTTAAAGCTATTCCCGTTCAATCTGGCGAGAGCAAATATTATGCAACGTTGGTGGGCACCGGAAAAATCATCATAAATGTTTCTGGAGGAAACGGGGGACACGGTGGAACCGGAGCAAGCGGCCCGAATGGAGACAAAGACAAATATGTAAACGGCGGAAAAGGCGGAGACGGAGGAAATGGAGCAGACGGAGGACATGGCGCTAACATCAAAATCACTTATGACCCTAGCATAAAAGGCCACGAAAATCAAATAGTGATGATCAACCAAGGTGGTCAGGCTGGTATGGCAGGAAGGGCAGGAAGCGGAGGGACCGGCTATAAAAAAGGAGAAGACGGCAGACAAGGACAAAGCGGCAGGGCAGGTATGGCAGGTCGTTTTCCAGAGATCTCTTACGCAACAGTTGAACTTGCGATTCCGGTTCAATAACACATAAAATTGCCATGGAACAAACGATTAGGACAAAAAAAGGAGCTTATCACTAAGCTCCTTTTTTTTCTAAAACGGTTTCTCTGTTTATTTTACTGCATCAACAATAGCTGCGAAAGCTTTCGGATCGTTCATTGCTAAATCAGCCAAAACTTTTCTGTTTAAACCTATGTTTTTAGCACCAACTTTTCCGATGAATTGAGAGTAGGACATTCCGTGTTCGCGACTTGCCGCGTTGATACGTTGTATCCACAATCCTCTGAATTCTCTTTTCTTAACTTTTCTGTCTCTGAAAGCGTATTGTAAACCTTTTTCAACAGTATTTTTAGCAATGGTATAAACCTTGCTTCTTGATCCCCAATAACCTCTGGCTAATTTTAGGATTTTTTTTCTTCTTCTTCTTGACGCTACTGCGTTAACCGAACGTGGCATAATTTAATTGTTTTTGGTAAGAGGTGACCAGCAATAAACTGATACTTAAACCCAATCCCTGGTTAATATTTAATTATTTTCCGATGCAAAGCATACGTCTAACATTTCCTAAATCACCATCTGATACATAGCTGGTGGTAGTTAAGTTACGTTTTTGCTTTGTGGTCTTTTTTGTTAGGATGTGACTTTTGTAGGCATCCTTTCTTTTGATTTTACCTGTTCCAGTAAGCGAAAAACGCTTTTTTGCACTAGAATTGGTTTTCATTTTTGGCATAATAATGCTTGTTAATTTAACCTGTGTATATTAATTTTTTCCCGTTTTAGGCGCTACTGTTAAGAACATCCGTTTACCTTCTAACTTAGGTAATAGTTCTACTTTTCCTACGTCTTCTAAAGCCTGAGCAAATTTTAACAATAAAATTTCTCCTTGTTCTTTATAAACGATTGCTCTTCCTTTAAAATGAACGTAAGCTCTTACTTTCTCACCGTTCTCTAAAAAAGAAACTGCATGTTTTAATTTAAATTGAAAATCGTGATCGTTAGTGTTCGGTCCAAATCTAATTTCCTTGATTACTGTTTGTTTAGCATTAGACTTAATTTCTTTAAGTTTTTTCTTTTGCTCGTAAACAAACTTGTTGTAATCAACGATTTTACATACTGGAGGGTTGGCGTTCGGTGAAATCTCAACCAAGTCAAGATCCATTTCATCTGCCATTGCTAACGCTTTTTCTAAAGGGTAAACTCCCTGCTCTATGTCCTCTCCTACTACCCTTACTTCCCTTGCTCTAATACGCTTGTTGATATTGTGAGCGGGCTCAGTTTGTCTTCTGCCTCTATTCGGATTCAATTTAGGTCTAATGATTGTCCTCCATCTTTATTATTTAAACTAAAATTTCTTTTTGAAGATGACTGCTAAACTCTTCTATACTCATCATCCCTTGGTCACCTTCTCCATGTTTTCTTACAGAAACCGTACCATCTTCCATCTCTTTCTCCCCTATAATTAACATAAAAGGAATCTTTTTGACTTCGGCATCCCTAATTTTTCGTCCGATTTTCTCATCCCGAAAGTCAATTAGTCCGCGAATATCGGAATTATTAAGAGATTCTAAAACTTTTTTTCCATATTCCTCATATTTTTCCGAGATAGGCAAAACGATAAACTGTTCTGGCGTTAACCATAAAGGGAAATTACCGGCACAATGCTCAATTAGCACAGCTACAAAGCGTTCCAATGAACCAAAAGGTGCTCGGTGAATCATTACTGGGCGGTGTTTTTGATTATCACTACCGGTATATTCCAACTCAAAACGCTCTGGCAAATTATAATCAACCTGAATAGTTCCTAGTTGCCATTTTCTGCCTAAGGCATCCTTCACCATAAAATCTAGCTTTGGGCCATAAAAAGCGGCTTCGCCAGTTTCAACTACGGTTCTCAATCCTTTTTCTGCAGCCGCTTCAATGATTGCTGTTTCCGCAAGGTCCCAGTTTTCATCGCTACCAATATACTTGGCTTTATTATTTGGATCGCGTAAAGAAACTTGCGCTGTATAGTTCTCGAATCCTAAAGCTTTGAAAACATAAAGCACCAAATCAATTACTTTCTTAAACTCTTCTTTTACCTGATCTGGACGGCAAAATAAATGCGCATCATCTTGTGTAAAACCTCTAACACGAGTTAGCCCATGTAATTCTCCACTTTGCTCGTAACGGTAAACTGTACCAAACTCGGCCAGCCTAATCGGTAAATCTTTATAAGAGCGTGGTTTTGTTTTATAAATTTCGCAATGGTGCGGGCAGTTCATCGGTTTCAAGAAAAACTCTTCTCCTTCTTGCGGTGTTTTTATGGGTTGGAAAGAATCTGCTCCGTATTTATCGTAATGGCCAGAAGTAACATACAGGTTTTTATGTCCGATATGTGGAGTAATTACCTGATCGTATCCCGCCTTTTGTTGGGCTTTCTGTAAAAAATTAACTAAGCGTTCACGCAAAGCAGTTCCTTTAGGTAGCCACAAAGGCAAACCCATCCCCACTTTTTCTGAAAAAGCAAATAGCTCCAGCTCTTTACCCAATTTACGGTGATCACGCTTTTTTGCTTCTTCAATCATGTGAAGATAATCGGTAAGTTCGCTCTGCTTAGGAAAAGTGACTCCGTAAATACGAGTCAGCTGTTTCCGACTTTCATCGCCTCTCCAGTAGGCTCCAGCAACATTCATCAGCTTTACCGCTTTGATAAAACCTGTATGAGGGATGTGAGGGCCACGACATAAATCGGTAAAATTACCTTGAGTGTACAAAGTGATTTTCCCGTCTTCTAAATCCTTAATTAAATCAAGTTTGTATTCGTCACCTTTTTCTTCAAAGTATTTGATTGCATCGGCTTTGCTGATACCTGCTTTTTTGTATTCTGCTTTTGTTCGGGCTAGTTCTAAAAATTTGTCTTCTATTTTCTTGAAATCATCAGAAGAAAAATCTCTATCGCCAAAATCAACATCGTAATAGAAACCCGTTTCAATTGCTGGCCCAATACCGAACTTTGTTCCGGGATACAACGACTCTAAAGCTTCTGCCAATAAGTGGGCAGATGAATGCCAAAAAGTCGATTTACCATTGGTATCGTTCCAAGTTAATAGTTTAACACTGGCATCTTGCTCAATCGGCATTGATGAATCTACTATTTGACCATCAACTTCTGCCGCTAAAACGTTGCGAGCTAAACCTTCAGATATAGAAAGCGCTATTTGGTAAGCATTGGTTCCTTTTTCGTAATCCCTTGCTGAACCATCAGGAAGTGTAATTTTAATCATCTACAATTATGATTTTTATTTGTGAAAAAATGTTTAATGTACACTCATACAAATGAGTGTTTTTTTATTTGAGGTGCGAAAATACGAGAATTATTTTAACTTTTTTTGGAAGGGTGATTGGATGAGCAGTTTGCGGTTTATTTATTTGATTATGGAGGAATTATAAATAATGACCCGTATTTTAAAGTTTTACAGATTTACGATGAGCAGGCTCTTTAGTACAAATGTTATGCAGAAACAGAATTTTCTGCAATTCTAAAGCTTTTTGTACAACTACAATTTTGGACATTTTATAGTATTAATTTTGTTATTAATTATTTTTCTCAAAAAGTTTGAGCTTCTCATTTGATATAGAATCAAGTTTTGAAGTTTTTTTATCTATTAATGAGTCGAGTTTTTTTACTTTGTCACTTCCACCATTAATTAACGAGTCAAAAGTTAAAACCCTATCAACTTCTTTATTTATCAAAGAATCTAAAGACATGGTTTTGTTTTCTAATTCATCAAGTTTGTTTTCAACTTTGTTAGTTAAATTATCGCAAGCTGATAGAAATACAACTGCAAAAATTGATAAAAAACAGTTATTTGATAATTTACTCATAGTTCTTCTTTTAAAGTTTATATTCATTTTATCTATCGGTTCAACATGAAGACCAATATTACAATGTGAAATTTCAGCTTTTGTTCTATTTTTAATTATCGTTGGTTTTACCATTGCGATAACGTGTAGATTGAAGCTGTTCGTTTTGTTTTTTTCCTAAATCATAAAATTCAAAACTTTGGTTCTGCTAAGAAACGCGGAGATTGCCACAGCTCCTTCGCTCAAACCCCAACCCTTCTGCTACGCAATGACAGCAAAGCCTAACTAACTAAAAACTAACTAACTAACTAACTAACTAAAACTAACAAACGAACCACCTAACAAACTAGCTCACCCAATCTCAATCGTATAATCCGTTTCAAAAACATGACCTTTTTCCAGTTTTTGGATACCTTCTTTTTCAGAAATATCTTTTGCTTCGCCGGTAGTATCAGAAACGCCCAACCAAGGTTCAATACATATAAAAGGAGCGTTACCTTTTGTCCAGATGCCTAAAACATTAAAGTTGGGATAACTAACTTTTACTTGCTGATCGCTTTTTGTACTTTTAAGAATAACTGAGCGGGATTTGATGTTTTTGAATATCAAAGCATCGTTTACAAACAAATCTCTGCTTAAAAATAAACGATTTTGCTGGGTGTCCACTAGGTTTGTTTTACCACTTAATAACCCATCGCTACCAGATTGATAAGTGTGTAGTTCTTCTTCTGCACTAAATTCAATATAGTAATCTTCAAATTTCTCTCCCTCGTTAAACGGAACGTTAAACGCAGGGTGAGCACCTACGGAAAAATAAATGTCTCCCGCATCCATATTGATCACCTTGTACGAAACTCTTAACGCTTTCTCTTCTAAATGATAAATTACTTGAAACTCAAACTTGTAAGGATAAGCTTTCAAAGTTTCTTCATCATATCTATACTCAAAAATTGCTTGTAAAGGAGCTGACTCAATCCTGCGATACGTGACATGTCGGGCAAAACCATGCCGGCCTAAAGGATATTGCTTACCATCAACATTTAAAGTGTTGTCTTTTAAACCGCCGACCACTGGGAACAAGTTTGGCGCATGAAAAGGCCAAACATCAGGATTTGCCTGCCAAATATACTCAGTGCCGTTTGATTTATTGACTATGGAATG
>DASSWV010000004.1:0-5779 GCA_035704545.1 Pelobium sp. | reverse complement strand
ATAAAGTTCCATTAACTCCTCTTCCGTCAGGTAATTCCTTTTCTTCACAAAATCATTCAGCAAAATAGCAAAATGAGCCTGTGGCCCACCGAACGAAGTAAGCATGAACGCCAAAACGTCTCTTAAAAAAACAAGCTTTCTGAATTTTTTGCCTTTCATCTATTTAATTTTGAATGAATAAAGGAACAAATGAGTGAGGGATTGAAGGAGAGAATGATAGAATGCCTATATAGTTGAGCGTTAATTTCCCACAAATTAGTAATTCATTCATTCAAAATTCAATCATTCATTCATTAATAATTGAGCAAATGACTGAAGGATTGAAGGAGAGAATGATAGAATGCCTATATAGTGAGCGTTAATTTTCCACAAACTAGTAATTCATTCATTCAAAATTCCATCATTCAATCATTATCAATAATCCATCTCATCCTGCAAACTATTATATGCTCCTAATAGTTCGCTTAAAGCATGTTGGTCCTTTATTCTTTTCCCTACCTCAATACCCTGCTCATACGTTCTTAAAGCGTCATCTTGCTGTCCTAATTGCTCATATAGTTTCCCTAAATGATAGTAAGTTCCAATATAATCTGTATGTTTATCTACCAAGTCTAAGTAATACCATAAAGCTTTGTCGGTATTATTTAACCTCAGATATTCAGTGGCAAGCGCATACTTTAAAAACGGATCGTTAGGTTCACTTTTAAAAAATTCAAGCAAGCGTTCTAATCTGTCTATCGTCATTTATATTTACGTTTAAAAAATTAAATTTGTAAAAACCACAATAATATGAAAATTTTAGTTTGTATTAGCAACGTACCAGATACGACTACAAAAATAACTTTTACCAATGACAACTCTACTTTTAATGAAGCCGGAGTGCAATTTGTCTTAAATCCGTATGATGAAATTGCCCTTTCACGAGCGATTGAATTGACGGAAAACGGAGCTGGAACTGTAACTGTAATCAATGTAGGCGAAGCAAGTACAGAGCCCACCATTAGAAAAGCTTTAGCTATTGGCGCAACTGACGCGGTAAGGATTAACGCTGCCCCGAAAGATGCTTATTTTGTAGCCAAACAAATTGCAAACTACGCAAAAGACCAAGCGTATGATCTAATTTTAACCGGACGCGAATCCATTGATTATAACGGTGCAAAAGTAGCCGCCATGTTGGGCGAGTTACTGGATATTCCTTCCGTTTCAATCATTAAAAAATTAGAGGTGGATGGCGATAAAGCGACCGTTGAAAGAGAAATTGAAGGCGGTAAAGAAATTATAGCTATACCTTTTCCGTTTGTAGCGGGAACTGCAGAAGGTGTTGCCGAGTGGAAAATCCCGAATATGAGAGGAATCATGAGCGCTAGAACAAAACCTTTGACAGTGGTAGAAGCTGTGGAAGTCAACTCCCTTTCAAAGATTATTAAGTTTGAAACTCCAGCACCCCGAGGTACAGTTAAATTAGTAGATGCTGGTGAAGCTGAAAAATTAGTTGAACTTTTACATAGCGAAGCGAAGGTAATTTAGGTTTTGGGCGTTTTAACGGGCTATCCGCTATATCTTTTTTTTGTCTTATTCTTCGACTCCGCTCAGAATGACAAAAAAAGGATGTCGCTTTTATCCCTAACGCAAATCATCGAAAAAGAGAACCTTCTTAAAAAAACAAAGTAAAACCAGATAACTCATGTTATCTATAAAATATAAAATATGTCTGTTTTAATATATGTAGAAAATGCCGAAGGCAAATTCAAAAAATCAATATTTGAGGCGGTTTCTTATGCAAAAGCAATCGCAGATCAGTTAAATACCAGCTTAACGGCTATTTCTATTGGTGATGTTGCACCTGCAGAATTAGAAAATTTAGGCAAATACGGAACTAGCAAAGTTTTAAACGTAAACAATGAAACATTGAAATCGTTTGTAAACCAAGCTTATGCATCAGTAATTGCAGAAGCTGCCAAAAAAGAAGCCGCAACTGTTGTTGTACTTTCAAACTCATTTTCTGGCAAGGGATTAGCGCCCCGTATTGGCGTAAAGCTGGAAGCGGCCGTGATAAGTGGAGCGGTTGAACTGCCAAATACAGCTGGTGGAAGTTTCACTATAAAACGTACTGCTTTCTCTGGTAAAGCATTTGCAACGGTAGAAGTTTCCGCAGAAAAAAAGGTGATTTCCTTAACGCCCAACAGTTACAAAATAGTTGAAAGTGGCGGAAGCGCAAGCGTTGAAGATTTTACATCAGCAAACAAAGAATCTGACTTTAAAACCATTATTAAAGAAATTATAAGAGCAACTGACAAAGTTTCTTTACCAGATGCTGAATTGGTAGTAAGCGCTGGGCGTGGTTTAAAAGGTCCAGAAAACTGGGGCATGATTGAAGAATTAGCAGATTTATTAGGTGCTGCAACCGCTTGTTCTAAACCCGTATCAGATGCAGATTGGCGCCCGCACAGCGAACACGTAGGGCAAACTGGCATTGCTATCTCTCCAAATCTTTACATTGCTATTGGTATTTCTGGCGCTATCCAGCATTTAGCAGGCGTATCTTCATCAAAAGTAATTGTGGTCATCAATAAAGATCCGGAAGCACCTTTCTTTAAAGTTGCGGATTACGGAATTGTGGGTGATGCTTTTGAAATTGTGCCTAAATTGATAGAAGCTGTAAGATCTTTAAAAGCAAATTCTTAAATTGCCCGGTAAATGAAATATCTTTTTGGCTTTAAATTTGCCAAAATGTATTTTGTGTTTATGGGATTTTGCGTGAGGGATTGCAGTGATTTAACGGAAAGCCCGACCCGTTTCGGGACACGCCCAAATTTTTATTTTCGGGATTAAACAAAGAATGAAGAAATTAAAATTAGACATTATAGGTTTATCATACAGCCAAACACAATCTGGAGCTTATGCTTTAGTTTTAGGTGAGGTAAATGGGAGACGGAGGTTGCCGATTATTATTGGAGGATTTGAAGCACAGGCAATAGCCATAGAGATTGAGAAAATGACTCCTAGCCGTCCATTGACCCATGATTTATTTAAGTCATTTGCTGATGCTTACCACATTAACGTACAAGAAGTAATTATTTATAATTTGGTGGAAGGTGTGTTTTTCAGCAAACTGATTTGTAACGATGGCAAAAAGAACATAGAGATTGATGCCCGATCTTCCGATGCTATTGCGCTTGCGGTACGCTTTGGATGTCCAATCTACACTTACGAGTTTATTTTGGCATCTGCCGGGATTGTAATTGAAGGCACTGATTTTGTTTTTCTAGATAATATTGAACCTACGCAATCAGAAAATCCGAAATCTCCAGGGAATAGTTTTGTTTCTTATTCTGACGAGGAGCTACAAAAACAGTTAAAAGACGCCCTAGCAGAAGAAGCTTATGAAAAAGCCGCCAAAATAAGAGACGAACTTACTAAGCGCAAGTCCAACTAACTTCTTTTATCATACATCTTTAAGGTTTACTCCCATACTCTTTTTGCACTTAATATTGTTGATAATACATATATTAGGATTCTTATTTTATAATTTTCTTGGTTGATTTTATGAGTATCAAGGTACGGCTAATAATCATGAACTTCCTTCAGTTCTTTGTATGGGGAGCGTGGTTGATATCTTTAGGTGGCTACATGATTGTTACCTTAAAATTTACAGGCGTTGAGGTGGGCAGTATTTTCTCAACGATGGGAATTGCTTCTTTATTTATGCCGGCAATTATGGGCATTATTTCCGATCGTTTTTATAGCGCACAAAAGGTTCTAGGTTTTTGCCATATTTCTGGGGCATTATTACTTTTACTTGCCACAACTATTACAGATTACCCTACGCTGTACATTATTATGCTCTTTAATTCGATGCTATACATGCCCACAATTGCATTGGCCAACACAGTATCTTACAACGCTTTAGAAAAAAACGGAATCAACATTGTAAAATCTTTCCCTCCTATTAGGGTTTGGGGCACTATTGGCTTTATCGCATCTATGTGGATGGTAGATTTTTTAGGCTGGACAAAAAGTGCCAATCAACTATATATTGCCGGAGTAGCGGGTTTGCTATTGGGTTTATATTCATTCACTATGCCTAAGCGCCCACCTTCAACCACTCGTAATTCGCGTAGTTTTGTTAACAGTATCGGTTTAGATGCTTTTGTGCTTTTCCGAACTAAAAAAATGGCTGTGTTTTTTACTTTCTGTATGTTTTTAGGTGCTGCTTTGCAAATCACCAATTTGTTTGGAGGTTCTTTTTTAGATGATTTTAAAACCGTTTATCCAGATTCTTTCGGGGTGAAACATCCAAATCTATTACTTTCCATTTCTCAGATTTCGGAAACTTTGTTTATCCTCACGATACCGTATTTTTTACAGAAGTTTGGGATTAAAAAAGTGATGCTTTTTAGCATTATAGCTTGGGTTTTACGTTTCGCATTGTTTGGCATTGGCAACCCTGGAGATGGCTTGTACCTTTTGGTGCTTTCCATGATTATTTATGGATTGGCTTTCGATTTCTTTAACATATCAGGCTCTTTATTTGTTGAACGTGAATCTGACCCGGCAATTAGAGCGAGCGCACAAGGTTTGTTTATGATTATGACAAACGGCTTGGGCGCTTTTTTTGGCGGTATTTTAAGCGGTTGGATAGTTGATTACTTTACTGTCAACGGCATTAGAGACTGGCAAAGTATCTGGTTTTCATTTGCCAGTTACGCCTTAATTTTAGCTATTGCTTTCCCATTTATTTTCAAGTACAAACACGAGAAAGAAATTTTAGTTACGGTTCAGCATTAAAGCAAACCATAGTTGGGGTATTTCAATTTAGGCGAAGAATGGTGGCACATTCTTTTTTGCCTTCAATCGTTTATAAAAATAAAAAGCTCGAAACATACATTTCGAGCTTTATGATTATGTGAAGTTTTGCCTCTAAAAACTATTTACCATGCTATTGTGTAATGTTCTTGGGCTCCAGTAACCACTTGCAATAATCCTTCTGATGGTATATAAGGGTTCTTTTTCGTCTCTTTTTTGGGCTAAAGCATAAGCAGCCCTAAATCCTCTTTTCTTTAATTCTGGTATTCCCTCAGAATTCCATAGTCCAAATGGATAAGCAAACTCAACTATTTTTTTACCTGTAATCTCTTCCAATTTAGCAGTGGGTTTTTCAATTTGTGTTACCCAATCTTCGCCGGTGTATTTTTTAAAATTTTGATGATCATAACTGTGGCTACCAATGGTATTCCCACGATCTGACAAGTCCTTGATGTCTTCTTTGCTCATGTAATGCACTTTTCCTTTTCTTCCGATAGAAACTGTCATGATAAAATAAACTCCTTTGTAACCGTATTTGTCCAATACTTTAGCTCCAACCTCATACTGGTCATAATCGGTATCGTCAAAAGTTATCATTACCGGTTTTTCTGGTAATGAATCACCGTAAGCCAAATAATTGTAAAGTTGCTCTGGCAAAATAGAATTATAACCGCTGTCAGAAAGCATTTTCATTTGTGCCTTAAATGTTTCTACAGGAATAATGTAATCTTTTGCGCTTTTAGAATCTGTAGCTCTCCAATCTCTAATTTGGTGGTAACATAAAATAGGCACTTGTTTACGGGCTAAAATTGTAGCCGCATCTGCCATTTTTCTATCCTTATTATCCGGTTTTGCAATACCAGTGCTACTCTTGCCTACTTTGGTTGCGTCAGCTACTTCTGTGGTATCTGAAGATCCACTGGTGGAATCAGCCGTTTTCGACTCAGAAGAACCACATCCGGTTAAATAAATC
>DASSWV010000404.1:0-4938 GCA_035704545.1 Pelobium sp. | reverse complement strand
CCATCTTTGCTCCAATAAGAATCGATGAGATAGATCTACAATGCCTATTTTGTCATTCAAGGTGGCCATTTGATAAGATCTGTGCTCTGTAAAATCTTTACCTAAACCGTTAATCGGGATGTTTCCATAAGGATAGGTCTCAATTAAAGCATAACCTAATCTAACCTGCACCTTTGGGTTAACCTGATAATTTAATCCTGTCCTCAGCAAGCTTTGTTGTTTATCAGAAATTAAATTATTTCTTCTCCATTGATATTCTGAGTGTATGCTCCACTTATCATTAAGATTGAACGTACCAAAATAATTGTACCAACCAATAGTGTTGTTCTCCTTAATCCTGTTCTGGGCATTAACTTTACCAATTAAAAGGAAAAAGAAAAGTAAGGTGGCGGTAGCGCGAGTGCTAAATTTCATCGATTTTATTTTTGTATATAAAACGTTTTAAGGGCTTTACGGTATGAGTAATGCTAATGTCCTCCCATAAAAAATCCTGCCAAGGCAATGCTCATCCCCAATAAAACAGCAATGGTTTTTTTAACAGAAAACTTATGGTCAACACTTGATTCAAATAAAATGGTAGTAGAAATATGTAGGAAAATACCAATTACAATTCCCATGATATAAGGATAATAGCTTCCTAAACTTTGGATATTTCCGTTGCTTAGCGAAAAGCTGAAAATATATCCCAAAGGCGACATGGCCGCAAAAACAAACAACAGAATATAAACCGATGATTTTTTGACGTGGTTCGCCAGTAAAACGCTCCCTAAAGCAAACGCTGCCGGGATGTGGTGAATCGCAATCCCATAAACTAATTGATAGTTGTGTTTGGCGGTTAATGGCATTCCTTCTAAAAAAGCATGCAAACATAAACTGATCATTATGCCCCAAGGAAAGCTAGTTTGGTGGTTGTGCGTATGGATATGTCCGTGTTCAATCCCTTGAGAAAACTGCTCTAGTAAGATCTGCAACACAAATCCGCCTAAAATAAACAGGCCAATTAAATGGGTGTGGTCGCTTTTATAAACATCTGGAAGTAAGTGTAGAACGGTGATTGCGAAAAGGTAAGCACCACTAAAAGATAAAATTAATTTAAGCTTTATGGTGCTGTTTTTTTTTACGATGAAAACCGCAAACCCTCCAACCAAAGCACAAATTCCTAATAATGAAATGATAAAGTAACTCATTTTTTACGCTTTAAAAGGAACGTATTTTAAGAATAATTTTGCCATAAAAAAGCCAATTAATGACCCGAACAAAATACCTACAGTGATATCTACAGGGAAATGTACGCCAACATATATCTGCGCAAAGCAAATTATTGCAGCCCAAAAAATAGTTATTGCGGTAAAGTATTTCCACTTGTTTCTAAAAACAACAACTAAAAA
Organism: Pelobium sp.; assembly: GCA_035704545.1. Taxonomy (GTDB): domain Bacteria; phylum Bacteroidota; class Bacteroidia; order Sphingobacteriales; family Sphingobacteriaceae; genus Pseudopedobacter. Next base: position 3,550 of record DASSWV010000404.1, on the reverse strand, counting down.
AATTGCCATCGAAAAGTGATCTGAGGCATGTGTAGAGGGGAAACTTTTTCCTGAGCCACAATGGACTCTCGAAATTACCTGTGACTGAAATGCAACTTCGTTACAGGGTCTGTCACGGTTGAAAATAGGTTTGATCACACTTGCGCTTCCAAAATCGGCTATGCCGACGGTAGCAGCTAAAAAAGCCACAAAATACAGGCCTTTAACTTTATAAGCTTTAATAGAAAAAAATATGATACCTATATATAAAGGTATCCAAGTATATTTATTTCTTAAAATAGGCATTAACCAATCAAAAAAAGCATTGCCTAAACCTGTGTTTATAGCTTGGAACAGTTGATGGTCAAGCCGGATGATTTCTTCAAGCATCGGTTTTTTTACAAATAAAAATTAATCGGTCAGAGTGATTGAGATCGAAAGGGCCAAGGTCGTAATTGCCGAAAGTGTGAATGATTTCAAAACCAGCTGCAGCAAATAGTCGTTCAAAATCCTGTGTTTTAAAATCTTTGACTTCTTCTTTAAAAGCGAATTGTTTATTGCGATGCTCGAAATCAATAGTTTTAACAATTTTCCCATTAATAACCTGTCTGCATATCCTAAACTCAATTCCGTCAACTTCTTTTACCTCTTTGGTTACCAAATGGTTAATTATTTTCTGACTGTTCATATAATCAAAAACTAAAATACCATCGTTTTTCAAAGCTTTCTTAAATGATTTCAAAGCGTTGATATGATCCTTATCGGTTTCAAAATAGCCAAAACTGGTAAAAATGTTAAAGGCAAAATCAAAATACCGTATGTAAAAAGGATTTCGCATGTCCTGCACATAAAAGTGCAATTTTTTGTTCTCAAATTGTTGCGCAAATTTAATGCTGCTAAAGGATAAATCTATCCCGGTAACATCAAACCCTTTTTTGTTTAAATAAATGGAATGTCGGCCTCTTCCGCAGGCAATGTCCAGCATTCGGGCATCAGATTTAGGCTTTAAAAAACTACATAAATTATCTATAAAATGCTCAGCTTCCTCATCATCTCTTTTTTTGTAAAGTATATGATAATAAGGAGAGTTAAACCAATTCTGAAACCATTTTTTTGGCATGCGTTGTATATGATAATGAGGTGCAAATATATAAAAACCCTTTTTATGCCAATGTTTAAAATAAGAATGAATTAACCAGTATTATATTTTTATTTTTGCAACCTTAACAAATTAACGACAACGCAGTGACTTTAATAAAATCAATCTCAGGAATAAGAGGAACTATTGGCGGTAAAGCTGGCGATGCTTTAACACCAACAGATATTGTAAAATTTACCACCGCTTTTGGGCTTTGGGTAATAGAACAAACTGGAAACAAGAAAATTGTTGTAGGTCGTGATGCTAGAATTTCTGGCGAAATGGTGCGCAATTTAGTAGTAGGCACATTGCAAGGAATTGGAATTGACGTGGTTGATTTAGGTTTATCCACTACGCCAACGGTTGAAATTGCTGTCCCTTTAGAAAAAGCGGGTGGAGGAATCATCATTACTGCTAGCCATAATCCTAAGCAATGGAACGCCCTAAAACTGTTGAACCACGAAGGGGAGTTTATAAATGATGAGGACGGAAAAAAGGTTTTAGAAATTGCTGAAGACACGGATATTGCTTTCGCAGAAGTAGACGATTTAGGGAAGGTGAGGCAAGACGATACTTATATGCAAAAACACATCGACCAGATTTTGGCTTTGCCTTTGGTGGATGTGGAAGCCATTAAAAGTGCTGATTTTAAAGTGGCGATTGATTGCGTAAATTCATCAGGTGGGATATTTGTTCCTGCTTTATTGAAAGCTTTGGGCGTAAAAACAGTGTTCGAACTGTATTGTGAGCCCGATGGGAATTTCCCTCATAACCCTGAGCCATTACCAGAAAACCTGACCGCTTTGGCAAAAGAAGTCACTGCTAAAAATGCTGATTTAGGAATTGCGGTTGACCCCGATGTGGACAGACTTTGCTTTGTTTGCGAAGACGGAAATGTTTTTGGTGAGGAATATACTTTAGTGGCTGTTGCCGATTATATCCTGAAAAATAAAAAAGGAAATACGGTGTCTAATCTTTCCTCTACTAGAGCTTTACGCGATGTTACCGAAGCTGCCGGTGGCGAATACCATGCATCTGCGGTAGGAGAGGTAAACGTGGTCAACTTGATGAAAGCTGAAAATGCAGTAATTGGTGGGGAAGGAAATGGAGGAGTAATTTATCCAGAATTGCATTACGGCAGAGATGCTTTGGTTGGAATTGCCTTGTTTTTAACGCATTTGGCGAAATCTGGGCAAACAATTTCTAAACTTAGAGCTAGCTACCCTTCCTATTATATCTCTAAAAATAAAATCACTTTAACGCCAGAAATGGATATTGATAATTTATTGTTGAAAGTTGAAGAGAAATACAAAGCACAACCGCATAGCACCATTGATGGTTTAAAAATTGAATTCGACAAACAATGGGTGCATTTAAGAAGATCAAACACAGAACCAATTATCCGAATTTATTCTGAAGCAAGTTCGGAAACCGCAGCGGAAAGTTTGGCGAATAAGATTATTGCGGATATAAAAGAGGTTTTGAAGTAGGGTATAATTTTGAATGAGTGAATTTTGAATGATAGAATATTTTGCAATGGGGTTAAATTTTGAATAATTTGAAATATGGAAGAAGCTGGTAAAGTTGATTTTATTGAGGCTTTCAAGAAAAGGACGAAGCAATTTGTAATTGATAATATCAAGCTTTTTCAAAATCTTCCAAAATCCGAAGAAGCCAGAATTATTGGTAGGCAATTGATGAGAAGTTCTTCATCTGTTGGTGCAAATTACCGAGCGGCTTGCAGAGCAAGGTCAAAAGCAGAATTCCACGCCAAACTTTCAATTGTTGTAGAGGAAGCAGACGAAAGCTTATTTTGGATGGAAATTTTAATTGATGCAAGTATAGTATCAGCTCAGGAGATAGAACCTTTAAGAAAAGAAGCAACCGAAATTTTAAAGGTAGTCGCATCAGCCAGAAAAAAAGTATCACCGGTTAAAAGTAGAGGGTGAAAAGTGTAAAGTAAAAAGCTGAATCAGCATTAAATTAAAATCATTCATTCAAAATTCAATCGTTAACCAAGGCATTCACTCATTCAAATTCAATCATTGAATAGGCCATTCACTCATTCTATCATTCAAAATTCAATCATTAACTGATGAAAATATACCTCGATAACGCAGCAACCACACCTATTGATAAAGAAGTGTTAAAAGTGATGGTGGATGTGATGGAAAACCATTATGGCAATCCATCTTCTATTCATGCACATGGGAGGGAAGTGCGTACTTTGGTAGAAAAAGCCCGTAAGTCTGTTGCTGCGTTATTAAAAACTGCACCGGCAAATATATTTTTTACTTCTGGCGGAACTGAGGCTGATAATACCGCAATTAGGTCTGCCATTAGAGATTTCAGTTTAACCCATGCCATTACTTCCAAAACGGAACATCACGCAGTTTTACATACTTTAGAAATGCTAGAGAATACTGGCGTTAT
>DASSWV010000383.1:0-11021 GCA_035704545.1 Pelobium sp. | reverse complement strand
TAAAAAGAAACTGATTGATGAAGGTAAGGTTAAGAAAGAAGAGGCCGACTATTACATCGATTCGTTGAGTACTTACGATAGTGTGGATCAATCTGATTACGTAAAAAATTAAACATGAGCAAAGTAAAATATATTTTAGGTTTATTTGACGATCCTGACCACATGATGCATGGGATTGATAAGCTACAAGAAAATAAAATTGGTATATATGATGTATATACGCCAATGCCTATACACGGAATTGAAGATAAGTTAGGCGTAAAACGGAGCAATCTTGGAATTGTGGCGTTTTGTTGCGGAATTACCGGTACAGCTACTGCACTAACGCTAATGTGGTATACAATGGCTCATGATTGGCCAATGAATATTGGTGGTAAGCCAAATTTTGCACTTCCAAACTTTATCCCGATTACGTTTGAATTAACAGTGCTTTTTTGTGCATTGGGTATGGTGGCTGCGTTTTTTTACAGAAACCACTTATTCCCAGGAAGAGCGCCACGAGTAATGGAATTTAGAGCCACTGCGGATAGGTTTGTAATTGCTATTGATGCCAATACCATTACAGATAGTATGCAAGTAGATAGTTTATTAAAAGAAGCGGGTGCGGTAGAAGTGAAGCACAACGACAGAAAATATCTAAGTTATGAATAAGACAAGCATTTTTGGATTATCCCTGATAGCAATTTCGGTTGCTACAATATTCAGCTCATGCCAAGATAAGAGGAGTAGAGGCTTAGAGTATGCACCTAATATGTATTACCCAATAGCTTATAACCCTGATCAAAAAAACAAAAATTTTGAGAATGGCATCACCGCTCAGGTTCCTCCTGCTGGTACAACTCCAATTGGGTTTACCCGTTTTGATGAGTTTCCTAATACGCCAGAAGGTTACCAAGCTGCAAGCAGTTCTATCACAAATCCACTTCCGGTTACTCCAAAAAACTTGGCAGAAGGGAAGCAGCTTTACGTTGCAATGTGTGGCCCTTGCCATGGCGCTAATGGCACTGGTAACGGTAAAATAGTGGAATTGGGTAAATTCCCTGCTCCACCATCTTTTCCAACAGGTAACTCTTCAAGAGGTGGCGCAATGAAAGATTTAACCGACGGAAAAATTTACCATACCATCCAATACGGTTTGAACTTAATGGGTTCTTATGCATCCCAACTTTCTCCAGAAGAAAGATGGAAAGTGGTAATGTATGTTCACAAATTACAAAACGGACAATAATCGAATAAATAAAAATATGGGAGCTCATCATCATTCATATAATTTTTCAGAGCAATTTAATTTTAGCGGAAAAGCTAAGATATATAGCTTAATAGGTATCGTTATCGGTATTTTAGCCATTGTGTATGGTTTTATCACAGGGCAGGCAGAGCGTACTTTTCTTAACTTATTATTAATGAGTTATTATTTTACCTGTGTTTGTGCAGCTGGTTTATTCTTTTGTGCCATACAATATGTTGCGCAGGCAGGTTGGTCCGCAGGTTTATTGCGAGTACCACAGGCTTTTTCTAAGGTTTTGCCTTATGCAAGCTTAATATTGGTAATTGTGGTGGCAGCAGGTTTATTTTCTCATAACCTTTACGGAAGCTGGAACCATGCTCCGGGCGAGGGAGGAGGCGGACACCATTTTAGCCATAGTAAATCAGTTTACCTAAGTCCTTTGTTCTTTTTAGGGAGGTTGGTGCTTTTCTTAGGTGCTTACAGTATTTTTGGATTGCTGCTTTCTAAACTTTCTGTGAATGAGGATATCCACGGCGGGTTAAAAAGCTATGATAAAAGCATTAAGTATTCTACCATATTCTTAGTGATTTTTGGTTTCACTACGCCATTATGGGCTTTTGATACCATCATGTCTTTAGAAGCACACTGGTTCTCTACCATGTTTGGTTGGTATAACTTTGCGGCAATGTGGGTATCTGGAATGGCCGCGATTAGTATTGTGGTAGTTTTACTTAAAAAAGCAGGACATATGCCATGGGTTAAAGACAGCCATCTTCATAACCTAGGCCTGTTTGTATTCGCATTCTCTATTTTCTGGACTTACATCTGGTTTGCACAGTTTTTATTGATCTACTACGCAAACATTCCTGAAGAAACGGTATATTTCTATAAGAGATGGGAAGGCTTTTACCTGCCATTGTTCTGGTTAAATCTATTGATCAACTTTTTAGCGCCGGTATTGATTTTAATGTCAAGGGATGCAAAAAGAAAAGCGAATGTGTTATTAACCGTGTCAATTATTTTAATACTTGGACATTGGTTAGATTATTACATGATGATTATGCCAGGAACCATTGGCGAGGCTGCTGGTTTTGGTATTGTAGAGATAGGTGCGATCCTTGGATTTGCCGGATTGTTTACTTTCTCTATTCTAACATCTTTAAGCAAAGCACCTTTAGCACCTAAGAATCATCCATTCTTAGAAGAGAGTTTGAACCATCAGATATAAAAATTAGGACTCAACTGAATATAATGAATATAAAGAATTTTTTAAATTTAAAGAGCTTGTTAGCAATTGGAGCACTTAGTGTCCTTTCTTTTTCGCAAGTAATTGCACAAGAAACGGCGCAAGTTGCACAGGACGTTGCTAAGAATGACGGACTTGGAAAAACAGTTGGCTATTATGTGCTTCTGTTTTTATTGGCTTGTATTTTTATCGGAATTATTGGTAAAATATTAAGCGTTTACGATTTAACTCGTAAAATCCAAGGAGGCAAATATGGCATAAGATGGGATAAAATTAACGGTGTTCTTTTTGCCCTTGCTTTGATTGTGGGCTTATATGGTACGTACTGGTCTTACACGGTTCATGGTGCACAGATTTTACCTGCTGCCGGTTCAGAACATGGGGTTAAGATTGATAGCATGTTCAGTATAACCATGATCCTTACTACCATCGTTCTGATTTTAACCCACATCGCTTTATTTTCTTTTGCTTACTTATACAATAGCAGCAAGAAAAGAAAAGCTTACTATTATCCGCACAATAATACATTAGAAAAATACTGGACAGTAATTCCAGCGATTGTATTAACGGTGTTGGTTTTGATGGGATTTTTCACTTGGAGAGGCATTACCAATATTTCCAAAGAAGATATCAAAAGTGCTATTCAGGTTGATGTTACGGCCTACCAGTTTGCTTGGGCGGTGAGGTATGCAGGGGATGACAATGTAAACGGAAGAAAGAATTTTAAATTGATAGGTGGATTAAACGGCCTAAATACTTTGGGTTTAGATTTATCTGACAAAGCAAATTATGACGATTTAAAAGTAAATGAAATTGTTTTGCCTGTTAACAAGTCTGTTCGCTTTACTTTAAGTTCTCAGGATGTAATTCATAGTTTTTATATGCCTCATTTTAGAGTGCAAATGAACTGCGTACCGGGTATGAATACTTATTTCCAGTTTACGCCAACAAAAACTACACAAGAGATGCGTCAGGATACTGATGATCCTAAGTTTGACTATAACTTGCTTTGTGCTAAAATTTGCGGTGGATCACACTACAACATGCAATTTAAAGTTCGTGTAGTATCAAACAGAGAGTACATGGAGTGGCTTAAAGAACAAAAGCTGATTGTAACTGAGGATATGAAAAAAGAATATCAGCTAGCTACAAAAGAAGACGTAAAGGATACAAATAGCAAAATTGCTTTAAACAACTAAGATTAAAAACACATACGGAGATTATGTCAACAATTGCATTTAATAACCCTTCAGCAATTCACCATGATGATCATGCGCATCACCATGAAACATTTTTGACTAAATATGTTTTTAGTCAAGACCACAAAATGATTGCCAAGCAATTCCTAATCACGGGGATTATCATGGCAGTTATTGCCATGCTTTTATCTATCCTTTTCAGGATTCAGCTTGCTTACCCAGATCAAAGCTTCCCATTATTAGAGGTTTTGTTAGGTAGATTTGCGCCAGAAGGACGCTTGGATCCTAACTTTTACCTTTCGCTGGTTACCATACACGGAACAATTATGGTATTCTTTGTATTAACAGCAGGTTTAAGCGGAACATTCTCAAACTTATTGATCCCTTTACAAATAGGGGCTCGTGATATGGCTTCGCCTTTCATGAACATGCTTTCTTACTGGTTGTTTTTTACAGCATCAGTAATTATGTTGTCAACTTTCTTTATAGAATCAGGACCTGCAGGTGGTGGATGGACAATTTATCCGCCTTTATCCGCAATTCCTAAGGCAATGCCAGGTTCAGGGCTAGGGATGACATTGTGGTTGGTTTCAATGGTTTTATTTGTTGCTTCATCTTTAATGGGAGGTATCAATTATGTATCAACCATCTTAAACATGCGTACCAAAGGAATGGATCTTTGGAAAATGCCTTTAACCATCTGGTCTTTCTTGTTAACTGCTATCTTGGGTATATTATCTTTCCCAGTATTGGTTGCAGGTGTGGTATTATTAATTTTCGATAGAAGTTTTGGTACATCATTTTACCTTTCAGATATTTTCATAGGCGGACAAGCTTTAGCACACGAAGGTGGTAGCCCAATTTTATGGCAACATTTATTTTGGTTCTTAGGTCACCCAGAGGTTTACATCGTAATTATGCCGGCAATGGGTATCATTTCCGAGGTAATGTCTGTAAACTCGCGGAAGCCTATTTTCGGTTACCACGCCATGGTTTACTCATTAGTAGGGATCACTAGTTTATCCTTTATTGTTTGGGGACACCATATGTTTGTAACCGGTATGAATCCTTTCTTAGGAGGGGTGTTTATGATCACTACATTGATTATCGCTGTACCATCTGCTGTAAAAACCTTTAACTGGTTAGCTACTTTATGGAGAGGTAATATCAGATTTACTCCAGCTATGCTTTTTGCCATCGGAATGGTTTCCTTTTTTATCTCTGGAGGTTTAACCGGAATTTGGTTAGGTAATGCGGCTTTAGATATTCACTTGCATGATACTTACTTCGTGGTTGCTCACTTTCACTTGGTAATGGGTTCTGCGGCTATTTTCGGAATGGTTGCCGGTGTTTATCATTGGTTTCCAAAAATGTTTGGTCGTTTAATGAACGCAAAGCTTGGATATTTACACTTTTGGTTAACGTTTATCTCTGCTTATCTAGTGTTTTTTCCAATGCACTTTATGGGATTAGATGGCGTACCGCGTAGGTATTATGCTTTTACCGAGTTTGAATCTATGGACAAATGGCTATCTGTTAACGTATTTGTTACTTGGTCGGCTATTTTGGGTGCAGTTGCACAAGTTGCGTTCTTGGTTAACTTTTTCTACTCCATCTTTTTTGGAAAGAAATCAACACAGAATCCTTGGGAAGCAACTACTTTAGAGTGGACTACTCCGGTAGAACGTCTTCATGGAAACTGGCCTGGAGAGATTCCAACTGTTTACCGTTGGCCTTACGATTATAGTAAACCAGGTCATGATACCGACTTTATTATGCAAAGCACTCCACATTCTGAGACAATGAGCTCCAATTTACTTCATGATTTTGAAGGAAATGAGGCGGCAGAAAAGATTCAGGAAAAATGGAACATAGAAAACAACAGAACAACAAATACTGAATTCAAATAACATCATTATTTGAATAAGATCTAATTGGGGTATTCAGTAATATTTACGGATACCCCAATTTTATAACATTGCAATGTATTCAAAGGCCGAAAGTCGTTTTTTAAACGCGAATTTTATTTCGTTGCTTGCTCTTTTCTTACTCATACTAGCTGGTGGTGTAGTGCGTAGTTCGGGTTCTGGGATGGGTTGCCCCGATTGGCCAAAATGTTTTGATCAATACATCCCGCCAACGGATGTTTCACAGTTACCTGCTAATTACAAAGAGAAATATGTGCAGGAACGAGTGGATAAAAATGAGCGTTTCGCTAAGCTTTTAGATCAAACCGGCTATAGCGATTTAGCCGTAAAAATCCGAAACGACGAAACGATAAAAGTACCAGAAGAGTTCAACGCCACAAAAACATATACAGAATATGTAAATAGGTTGATTGGTGCCGCAACCGGGTTAGTATTGCTAATCGCTTTTGCTTTAGCTATTCCACTAATGAAAAAAAGACCCGCCGTTTTTTGGTGGAGTGGTTTAAATTTAGTTTTAGTTGCTTTTCAAGGTTGGTTGGGCTCTATTGTGGTCTCCACCAATTTGCTAGCTTGGATGATCACGGTTCACATGCTAGTCGCTATTTTAATTGTGGCAATTGCTTTATATACTTATTTTTTGGTCAAGTTGCCAAAAGTAAGCCTAACCATTAACAGCAAACAACTAGTTTATTTACGAGTGGTTTCGCTACTTACCATGGTGGTTTCGGTTTGGCAAATTAAAGTGGGTACAGAGGTACGTGAAGAGATAGATGCGGTAAAATCTAGATTTCCGGAGTTGTTGCGAAGCGAATGGCTTACGGAGACCGGAAGGATATTTACAGACCATAAACAGCTTGCATGGTTATATTTGGCGTTTAGCTTGTTGTTATTTGTGTTGATTAAGAAGTATAATATCACAGGTCTTGTTTTAAAACTTGGCGTATGGATGCTCGCCCTTTTTGCCTTGCAGGGCATTACAGGTTTAGCATTAACCTATTTTGCAATGGTTGCTTGGGGGCAAGCGGCACATGTGTTATTAGCAACGGTGTTGTTTTCGGTACAGGTTTATATTTTATTTGTTTTTTACAGTAAGAAATCTAATTTAATAAGATTATAGTGGGGGAGTTTGTTAGTGATTTTAAAAAATTAATAAAACTAAGGTTAACGCTCTTGGTGGTTTTTTCTGCTTCTATCTGCTTTTTGGTGGGTGAACACTATCAGGATTCCATCCACTGGGTAAACTGGATAAAGTTAATTATTGGTGGATTTTTGGTCACTTCTGCCGCAAATGGATTCAATGAAATTATCGAGAAGGATTTAGATAAGTTAATGACCAGAACTGCGGATCGGCCATTGCCTTCTGGAAGGATGACTACCGGGCAAGCATTGGTTTTAAGTTTGTTAATGGGTATTTCGGGCACTTACCTGCTCGGAAGCTTAAATTTACTGACTGGAATGCTTTCTGTTTTTTCTATTTTCCTTTATGCATTTTTATATACGCCAATGAAGCGTAAGTCGCCAATTGCTGTTTTTGTGGGCGCAATTCCGGGGGCTTTACCACCTTTAATTGGTTATGTGGCATCTAGTGGACAAATTGATACCATTGCCTTAGTGCTTTTTGCAGTTCAGTTTGTATGGCAGTTTCCTCATTTTTGGGCAATTGCTTGGGTATTGGATGATGATTATAAAAAAGCAGGATTTCGTCTGCTGCCCACCATGCAAAGAGACAGAACAAGTGCCGTGGTGACCTTGGTGTCCACATTTATTTTAATTCCGGTAAGTCTTTTGCCCACTTTTTTTGGATTCGGTGGAAACTTAATAGCCATTGTTTCTGTTGTGATAGGTGTTATATTTACCTACCAAGCATTCATTTTGGTTAAAAACTTGGATGTCAAGTCTGCTAGGAAATTAATGTTTGGCAGTTTTATTTATTTACCAGTGGTACAGCTGGTGCTTTTGTTTAATTTAACTTAAAGAATATGGTGCTTAATAAAGATCTTGAAAAACATAGTTTACAACCTAAAAAGTTTGTGCTCTGGCTTTTTATAGTTTCCTCAATAATCTTCTTTGCCGGTTTAACCAGTGGTTTTATTGTTTATTCTGGAGACGGTGCAGGTAAATCTTTAAACGTTGATTTACCCAAAGCTTTTATTTACAGTACGGTGGTAATTGTAGTTAGTAGCTTAACCATGTATTTGGCCTCCTTAAGCGCCAAGAAACTGAAGTTTGCCCAACAAAAATTATGGCTTTGGGTTACGTTTGCATTGGGCTTGCTATTCATTAGCTTGCAAGTTTACGGCTGGACCGTTTGGACCGGTTTAGGCATTTACTTCGTTAACTCTAACGCAACAATTAGCTTTGTTTACGCATTGAGTTTATTCCACGTAGTGCATATAGTAGCGGGCCTGATTATGATTTTGACCGCTCTTAAAGCCAGTTACGGCACAGTACCCAGTATCAAAAATACCTTTAGGATGGAAATAACTTCTATTTTTTGGCATTTTGTAGATATTGTGTGGATATATTTATACCTTTTCTTACTTTTGAATCAATAGAATTTTACTCGGAAATTACAAATTAATATTTAATGAATACAACAGCACAATTAGACGAAGTTAAAACCACCCCATGGAGTGGAGGCAGGTCGCCATTCTCTGTTGAGTACGGTAAACTGATGATGTGGATTTTTCTTTTATCAGATGCATTTACTTTCTCCGCATTTTTAATTTATTATGGAGCTCAACGCTTTAGTAAAGCAACTTGGCCAGATCCCGATATCGTGTTTCAATCTATTCCGGGTATAACCGATGTAGGCGCACCATTGGTGTTTGTGGGTATCATGACTTTTATTTTGATCATGAGTTCTGTTACCATGGTATTGGCGGTTGAAGCAGGTCATCGCAATAAGAAAAAAGAAGTAACCTGGTGGATGGTGGCTACCATTATTGGTGGTTTATTGTTCTTAGGTTGCCAAGCACTAGAGTGGTCTCACTTACACCACGCTGGTTTCTGGTGGGGAACAATTCCAGGCCCAGAAGTAGTAGCGAGCTTAGGTTCAGATGCTTTAAGTACACAACAATTTGCTAACCTGTTTTTTACCATTACCGGTTTCCACGGTTTCCACGTATTCACTGGGGTCATCATCAATGTCATCATTCTCTTTATGACGATGGCGGGAGTTTTCGAGCGTCGCGGACATTATTTAATGATTGAAAAAGTTGGTTTATACTGGCACTTTGTAGATTTAGTGTGGGTATTCGTATTTACTTTCTTCTATTTGGTATAATTTTAAAACAAGAAAAAAATGTCTTTACACAATACAGATCTAGTGCATGAGGAAGAGCATGCAACCATGTCAAAAGGTAAAATATGGCAAGTATTTTTTATCCTTTTAGGAATTACCGTAATTGAGTTTATCATTGCATTGGCAGTACCGGCAGAGGCGATGTCGACCCTTGTTAGAAACTCTTTATACATTATTCTAACGCTTTACAAGGCTTACTACATTGTTGCATACTTTATGCACCTAAAGTTTGAAAAGTACGCCTTTAAAGCAGGTATTTTAATCTCCTTAATCCTTATCGTTTACTTTATCGTACTCATGCTCATTGAGGGCAATTATTTGAGCAGTCACATGACACTATGAGTAGGAATAAATTTCCTTTAGCTAAAATATTAATCCTGGTAACCATATTAGCGTTGCCAGGATTTTTGTATTATTTACTTAAGGAAAAAGGCAAAAACAGGTACAAGCCTTTGCCAATTTTTGGACCAAAAGTGGTTGCCTCCACCTTTCACACCAAGCGTGGGGTCAAAATCCCGGATACGCTTTACCATACCATCGCATTCCCAGATTTGCAGAAACCCAATGGTGAGCTTGTTAAATTGACTACCGAGCAACAGCTATTAACAATTGTCAACTTTTTTTATGTGGACAATAATGATGTGGTTCCCAAGCTTAACAAAGGAATTCAGAACCTACAGGCGCAGTATAAAGACAATAAGCGAATTAAGTTTGTGTCTATTGGTATCGATCCACAAAACGATGACGCAAATAAGCTCAAACTTTACGCTGATAAAATTGGGGCAATCCCTCAAAAGTGGGAGGTGTTGACAGCGGATACTACAATAACTTACCCTTTAGCTAGAGATCAGTTTTTTGTAAACGCTTTTCAAACAAAAGCCGGAGATTTTGTATTTAGCGATAAACTGATTTTGTTGGACGCAGATAACCGGATTAGAGGTTACTATACCGGCACTTCTAATGACGAAATTAGGAGAATAAGTGACGAAATTAAAGTGTTGATTACTGAAGAGCTTCGTAAAATAAAAGCCGAGCTTTAAAAGAAATTATACAAATGAGCGATAAAGTTATATTACGGTTAATTACAGGAGCTTCTGTTTTAGTTTTTGTTTTGGTGGTTATTTTAAATAGAAAGATCATCCCAGTAACTATCCCAACGCCGTCTTACATTTATTTTTTCCCGATGCTGAATGCGATCATTAATGGTACTTGTACCCTATTGTTATTGCTTTCTTTGTACTTCATTAAACAAAAGAATATTTTGATGCACAAAAGGATTAATATCCTAACCTTTGGCCTATCCGCCTTGTTTTTGATTTCTTATGTCATTTTCCACTATTTTGCTCCAGAAACTAAATTTGGTGATTTAAATGGAGACAGCATTTTAAGCGAAGAGGAGAAAGTTGTTGCTGGCAGTCTTAGATATGTTTATTACGTAATTTTAGGGACCCACATTGTACTAGCCGCAGCAGTTTTGCCGTTAATCTTATTGAGTTTTTTTAGAGGCCTTAAAATGCAAGTTGAGCGTCATAAGAAACTTGTACGTTGGAGCTATCCAATATGGCTTTATGTAACAAGTTCGGGTGTGGTGGTGTATTTAATGATCTCTCCTTATTATAATTTTTAAATTTGTATCCATGAATCCTACAAAAACATACCTCTCTATTATCTGCATCATCGCTTTGGTTTTTGTTTCCAGTAGTACATTTGCTCAATGTTCAATGTGTCAAGCAACTATTGAGTCTAACTTAGAAGCAGGAGGGCATGCAGGTAGCGGACTTAACAGTGGGATCATGTACTTATTGGCGGCACCTTACCTTTTGGTTTTGGGTATCGGTTTTCTTTGGTATAAAAAGTACAGGAAAAAAGAGGTGGCTATGGATATGAGTTCCGATAAAATTAACTTGAACTAATTGCCTTTACTGGTAATGCAGCTTGATATGACAGAAACACCAAAATTACAGGCAATTATCAACGCCAAATGTCCACGTTGCAGAAGAGGGGATTTATTTATAAACTCCATGTACGGTCTTTCTTCGCAAAAAATGCATACCAATTGCCCAAAATGTGGACTTAAATTTGAGGTAGAGCCGGGTTATTTTTATGTTGCAATGTA
>DASSWV010000365.1:0-5668 GCA_035704545.1 Pelobium sp. | reverse complement strand
TTTAGATGGATGTTTGCTTTCAGCATCAACACATCATCAGTTAACTGAGATGTTGGATACAAAGTTGTTAAGCTATCTAACGTAAGTAAGGCCAAGTCTGGTTTGTTTTTAAAGAGCAACAAATCTGCTTTAGCGTACATTTTTAAGGCATTTCCGCTACTATCCACCGCTAAATCATCCTGAATTAGCAGACTCAAATTAAGCGCATCGTTAGCAATTAGTTGCGATGTGGAAGCTTTCAGCACATCTAACTGTGCTTTTGCCCAATTAAAGTCCCCGTTGTAAAAAGAAAGTTTGGCATTTTTAAATTTAGCCTCATGGCCAAGTGGATGGTCTTTAAAGCTTTTTTCTACCTGTCCGTACAAAAGTGCGGCATCCCAAGGTTGATTTAACGTATAAATACCTGCTAAATCCAACTTTATTTGAGCTAACGTGGCAGGTTCTAATCTAGGAAACAAAAGACAGTTTTCTAACAATAAGGAAGCTTCAGCGGATTGGTTTAAATAAAAAGCTTTTAGGTTTGCTAAGGCCCTAATTGCAAAAGTGGTTTGTGGGTTTTCACCATATTCCGCCAAAAGCTTCTCATAATCTGCAACCAATGTTGTAATTTCTTCTTCAGAGTAAGTACCGTTAATCACTCGCTGATTCTTTATTTGCAACAATGCAACTTTCGCTGAAATAAAGTAAGGTGATTTTGTTTTAGTCAATAAATAATTATATGCTTTTTCGGCTGTCTCAACAGCGTTGTTTTCTACCAATATATCTGCAAAGTTATAAACTGAGCTTCCGTTGTCGTTTAAGCGTTTATCTAATGCTATAAGTTGTATGAGCGCTAAATCATATTGTTTTTGTTGTAAATATGCCCAAGCTAATAAGTTAGTAAATGTGGTGTTTTGAGCATCTTTTTGTATCTTTTTGAGCAACAAAGATTTTAATATTGTATAGTCCTCATTACTGTCAAAAGTTCTAACGAAGTTGTTCTTTGCACTAGGCAAAAATTCGGGTTGCGAGCTTAAAACGTTCAAAATTTCTTCTGTAAGCTCGGCTTTTTGTTTTTTAAATCGGTAAAGATTAATCAGCTCGTAGCTAAAAGCAGTTTCATCTTTTAACAAGCTTCTGCCGGTTAAAAAGGTTTTTATTGCGTAATCAAAATTTCCAATACTATAAAAAGAGTTGGCAATGCCGACAACTTCAAACTCATCTTTGGGCATTTTGCTCAAAACTTCGTCAAAGGCTTTGGTGGTTTTCTCTATTTCTCCTTTTTCTTGATAAAGCTGGCCTAGGTTGATGCCATATTTAAAATCATCTTTAATTTTTTTTGAAACAACTTTTTCAGCTTCACTGTATTTTTTGAGCTTAAGCATCGTGTTAAAGTATTCATCGAAATACAAATCATTGCCACCCTTGCTTTTATAAAGATTTTGATAGATCGCTAAAGATTTATCATATTCGCCGTTATTATAAAACTGACGGGCTAAATCAACATCGTTTAGTAAGCTTTGGCTTGTTGCGTTAAAAAAAAATAAACACAAAAAAAGTACGCTACTTAAAATTTTAAAAAGGCTGCTCATCAATGCTAAAATAGATATTTCTTATCGCTAATGTCAAAATGGATTTAATAATAATGTATTCTAAATGTTACTGCTTTTGTAAATAGTAATTATGTTTTAATACTTATTTTGCTTTTTTAAACAACCTACAATGCTAAATGTAATTGCTGTAAGTTGTGAAAATTATAGACAGATATACTTAATGTACTATTGGATCAAAAAGTGTTACCTACTCATTTTTATATTCATTGTTGGTTGTAAAGCACCAGCAGATGTGCAATTAGTGCCTGTTGAAACTTTTTTCAAAGATTCCCAACAAACCAGTTATCGTATTTCTCCTAACGGAAAACTCCTAGCTTTCTTGCAAAGTTACCAAGGGAAGTTAAATGTTTTTGTACGAGCAGTTGAAGATACTACAAGTGTGCGATTAACGGATTTTAAGGATATATCTGTACGTAAGGTAAGTTGGGTTGGAGATAATAAGCTGTTTTGTGAAA
This sequence comes from Pelobium sp., assembly GCA_035704545.1. Lineage (GTDB taxonomy): Bacteria > Bacteroidota > Bacteroidia > Sphingobacteriales > Sphingobacteriaceae > Pseudopedobacter. Next base: position 3,621 of record DASSWV010000365.1, on the reverse strand, counting down.
AGGAGAAAGACAGTGTAAATAGTTTCAGCGCTTTTTTAATAAATAAAGACGGAACGAATTATACTTCTATAAAAAGTAAGCCAAGTACCAAGATAAATATTCTCAATAACCGCGTACACAACAACACAGATGTTTTAATTATCAGCAACGAAAGAAATGAATCACTTTTTGATGTTTACCAGTTAAACATTGAAACCGGCGAGAAGCAACTTTTTGTGAAGAATCCCGGTAATATTTTGTGGTGGTTTGCTGATGACGAAGGCAATGTTAATTTAGGGATTGGCGGCGATGGCGTAAATGAAACGGTTTATTACAGAAAAAACAGGCAAGACCAATTTAAAGCGATATTAAGTAATAATTTCAAAAACACACTAAAGCCTTTAGGGTTTAAAAAGGATAAAAGATATATCTACGCCCTATCTAACCTAAACCGAGACAAGCTCGCTTTGGTAGAATTTGATTGTTTGGAAGGGAAAGAAACAAAGCTGATTTACCAAAACGACGAGGCAGATATTTTAGAGGTGTTGAATTTAGGAGCAGATGCACAGCCGGTTTCTGTTACTTATGAAATTGATAAAAGCAAAACTCATTTTTTAAATGATCATTACAAAGATGTATATGATGATATTTCAAGTAAACTTCCAAATCGGGAAATAAAAGTCATCGATAAAGACACATTGGGGCATAATATTGTTATCAGAAGCTATACTGATAAAAATCCAGGAGCTTATTTTGTATACAATGTTGAAAGCAAAAGCTTAAAGAAGTTATCTGAAATAAATCCGGAGATTGATCCGGATAATATGTGCGAAATGCAGGCCATCAGCTATAAAACAAAAGACGGCCTTACAATTCACGGGTACCTAACGTTGCCTTTAGGTAAAGGGAAAGAAAATTTGCCTTGTGTAGTCCTGCCTCATCAAGGTCCTTCAACACGTAACACTTGGGGTTATTCGCCAGAAGTCCAGTTTTTGGCAAATCGTGGGTATGCAGTATTGCAAATGAATTTCAGGGGCTCAACCGGCTATGGCAAAGCTTTTCAAATTGCAGGCTTTAAAAAGTGGGGATCTAAAATGCAGGAAGATATTTCTGACGGAGTTACTTGGCTGATTAATGAAGGTATTGCCGACCCTGAGCGAATTGGTGTTTTTGGTTATGGATTTGGGGGTTATTCTGCGTTAAACCAAGCAATTCGCCACCCCCAGCTTTATAAGTGCGCCGCTTCTTATTCCGGATATATAAATTTATTTACTTACATTAAGGGTTTTCCGGCTTATTATAAGCCCTATAAGTTAATGTTAAATGAGATTGTTGGAAACCCAGAAAAAGATATTGATTACCTAAAAAGTGCATCACCGGTTTTCCAAATCGAAAAAATAAAAATACCCATTTTAATTGCCCAAGGCGGAAAAGATTCTAAAGTTAATGTGATCGAGACAAACCAATTTGTAAAAGAGCTCCGTAAACGAAGTATTCCAGTAAATTACATACTCAACGAGAATGAAACGCAATTGTTTAAAAATGCAGATCACAAACTCAAACTTTATACGAAATTGGAAGATTTCTTGGATAAATACCTTAAAAATCAATAAGTTATAAATGAGAAGTAAAATTTTAAGCTATCGTAAAAACTTTAAGCTTATTGTTTCATTTATTGTTTTGATCTCGGTTTTACTCATCGGGGTCTTGATTGTTAGCTATAACCTTACTAAAAAAACTATCGAAAATGAATTTTCAGCATCAAAAGTTGATGTACTTGAAAAAACTGTAGTACCATACAATACTTTTTTTCAGAATAAAATCCCCGAAATTTCTTTTTATCAAGGCTTTTTAGATTCTGCTTCTGCCACAGAATATGCTCAAAGCGTATTAAAGCAATACCCATTTGTAAAGCGTATTCTTTTTTATGATGCACAAGTCAGTAACCGCCCGGTAGAAGACGGGTTACGAACTTCCAGCTTTTCATTAGGCTTAAAAGGGCTTTACCAATATGGTCCCAATATTAGCAAAGATTCAGTTGTGTTGTTTTCACGAACAGAGCCCGGCTCACTTTCCCTTACCAACGGCGATGAGTTTAATAAAATAGGGTTAAAACTGGCAAGCTACATTTCCAATGTTGATACCACAGAAGTTTTATCTAATGAACAGGTTTTTAGTGTTTTTTATAACATCTCTAGCAATAAGATTACTTATATGAATGCTCCGCGTAGAGAAGATATTAAAATATATAAGGACCTAATGTTTAAGCAAATGAGGCCATCTCCGTTTTACGAGCAGGATGTTTTTTCTTTCGAATTGGATCCCTACCAACTTTTCATAAAAAACACCCATCCCGAGCTTTATCAGCAAGTAACTATAAAACCGCTGTCTTTCGAGTCTATTTCGCAGAACCCTAACTTAATCACTACCGAAATTGCCTTGCCCTTAGCGTTCTCTAACCATAAGTTATATTTATCTAGCGATAGGACATTTTTAAATAAAGAGGTAAGAAGTAGGTTTTTGCCAATAGGTTTGGGGATAATAGCCATTTATGGGATTTTATTGTTGATGGTGTTTTTGATTAGTAGGAACTTAAAAGTGAATCAAAAACTTTTTAGCTTGCAGTATGATTTTATAAACAATTTCACACACGAGTTTAAAACCCCGGTTGCGGTAATAAAAATTGCGGGCAATAATATTTTAAACTCGCCAGATTTATCTCAGTTAGAACTTAAACGTTACGGGAAGATTTTGGATGAAGAAGCAGATAAGCTAAATGACTTAATGAACCGGCTTCTTTCGTTTACCCAGATTGAAAACGGATCGATTAAGGTTAAAAAAGAAGAAATAAATCTCGAAGTTTTTTCACAAAATATCATTGATGCCTTTCAGCTTAAATACGCAGATTATCACATCCAGCTAAGTATTAAAGGTTTAACAGTATTTGAAAGTGACCCTGTTTTATTGAGTAGCATTTTTTACAACTTAATTGAAAACGCTTACAAATATGCCAATCCTGGAAACAAACACTTAAGTATTTCGATATTCGAGCGAAAAAGACATATAGTCTTCTCTTTTAAAGATAAGGGCATAGGTATCCCCAAAACAGAGCTAGATAATATCTTCAGAAAATTTTATAGAATACAAAGTCGATACAATCAACAAGGAAGTGTAGGATTAGGTTTGGCATTTTGTAAAGAACTCGTTACTTTTATGAACGGGAGTATTATTTTAAAAAGTAAACCGGGCAAAGGCTCCGTGTTTGAAGTAATTCTTCCTCTCTGATAATTTAAATATGCAAAACGAAATTAAAGTTGCCATTATTGAAGACGATGAAAACCTTAGGTTTTTGGTAAGTCATCGCTTACAAAAAGAAGGTTATAAAGTTATAGAAACAGGTAATGGGGGTGAAGCCATTGACTTGATTTTAGGAGAACAGCCCGAGATTGTGCTTTTAGATTGGATGCTTCCAGAGAAAGAAGGATCTGATATATGCGCTACAGTGCGTTCAAAAGGTTTTGAAAACGTTATTATTATGATGTCCGCTAAATCTCAGGATATTGATAAAATAGATGCCTTTCAGTTTGGAGTTTCAGACTATGTGAGCAAGCCATTCAATATGGACGTGTTGGTGGCAATGTT
>DASSWV010000359.1:0-2262 GCA_035704545.1 Pelobium sp. | reverse complement strand
CCTCGTCAGGTGCGAATAAGAATTTACCAGAAGGAAAAAACACAACAGCAGGTTTATTATATTCTTGTGCTGTATTTATAGCTTTTTGTATCCCTTCATCATCAAATTTATCATCATTAGGAATCGCTCCAAATTGCGTTACATCAAAATATTTATGATTTAAAAGATTGGGTAGAGGGCGTTCAGAAAAATGATAGCCCGCAAAAGAAAAGTCTGGCAAAACAGGTATTTGATGTTTTGCTTTAGCTTCTTCAAAGTCTTTCCATAAAGGTGATACTTGTTGCGAAAAAGCGGTGTTTATTGAAAATAAAGTCAGCAAAATTAGGGTCATTAAACATTTCATAGCTTGTTATATCGTTATTTTTAATCCAAATCCTAGGTTATAGCCATTACGGCTTACATCGTTTAATCTTGTTTTTGCCGTTCTTCCATCGGTATAATATAATTCATCAATACCTGCACCTGTACTAAAATAACCCATTCCAAAGTTTATATATGGAGAAATAGGCTTTAGCATTTTGTAAAGCAGTTTTACATCTATTGTTACGCCAAATCCTTTAGCAATATGTTTGAAACTTAAAGGGTGTTTAAATTCATCAATCAGATTCCAATCTGCCTCTGCATAATAGTTTAACTGATGGTAATCCATGGTAGTTATCAAATTAAATTTATAAATACTTTTATAGAATGTCGCTCCGGCTGAAAGGCCATTCCATCGAGTTTTATAAGTGCTATTTAATTCTGTAAAACCATCATCAGTTAAATGCAAATGTTGCTGTTGAATGCTATAACCTAAGTTGAGAGATAGTTTTAATCCAGCTATCGTTAAGTGATATCCCGCTTTTAATTGGTAATTACTTAAATAACCGCTTTCGCTGTTTAATTCTGCCTTATAAACTGGATTTGTACGATTATCTTCTGCATAATCTGTATCTGTTGCAGCACCTTTGTAGGTAAACGACTTGGACCAACTTCCTTTTAAATAAAAACTTTTTAAAAGAGGTATTTCTAAACCAACTGCTACAGCCGTACCTTTTAAACTTTTCCATTTTACTTCTGATAATATATTGGGATTGTTACCAGCTAAACTCCCGGCGATAGACCAATCTAAATTGTTATGGGTAAAAGCTGTGCCTACATCAATGCCAATAGGATTTTTACTTTCCTGAGCATGAACTATCCTAATTACTAAACATACAGCGATAGCCATGAATAATATTTTCATCAGAACTTAATTATTTTTAGATGGCTATGAAGCTACTATGCTTAAATCATTATTACCTGAGACTTTAGGCAGAACAATACGGCTTCATATACTTAAAATCGGTTCTGTAAATACACAGAACCGATTATTAAAATTAATTAACCATCTATCTAATTGATTTTTTTTGTTAAAAACACTTTTCTGAAAACTATTATTTTGGTTATCAGATATCGACTACATTATTTAATTGATTTTTGTCCAAGACAGGTTGTCATAATAGATTAAACCATCAGTACTTGATTCCCAGTTAGAGGTACTGCCCCCTCTAAAAGAAGTAAACGGTATCTCATTGATTAACCTTTTAGCGTCGTTAGTAGTCCATCTGATGTTTGTTTTGTCAATCACGGTTGTACCATCTATAGTGATTTTTAATTTCCCATTGTAATTACTACCGGTATTACTTTTTACATATAATTTAACCGTGTACCAAGTACCTCTCTGGATGCTACCAGAAGCTGGATAGGTTTTTCCGAAATCGTGACCACACTGGCCTGGCATATCTTTATAATAGATATATGGCTTAAATTTAGTTACGCCATTATTATCCGTGTACCACATTAAACGAGCACTTCCTCCGTTTCCATCATCGGCTTTATCACATCCGGAATTACCGTCGCCAATTTTAAATCCAAAGCCCACTTTTCCTCCCCTGCTCCAATCAAACTGGCTATGGTACTTTACATCATATTGCAATTCATATTCGCTACCATCGGTAATATCAATCCTTGCAATTACACCGCCTTCATTAGAAAGCAGGTTTTTTTCCAACTTAACTCGGGTTGTACCGTTAGAATTGATAATTCTGTCTTCATTCCACCCGCCAATATTTCCGAAATCTGTAACGGCTTCAGATTGAGTGTAAGTTCCGTCAGATCTGTTGTTCCAGTTGACAGTCCTAGAGCTGTAAACAGCTCTAGGACTGGTAGATGATTCATCCGAAGTGGACGGCATGTTAATGTCATTTTCGCAAGCAGTAAACAATGCTGTTACTGCTAAAA
>DASSWV010000304.1:0-4337 GCA_035704545.1 Pelobium sp. | reverse complement strand
GTTTAGCGAATTCCTGAGCCATTTTTAGCATCGTATCCTGTGTTTCGCCAACAATCATCGGAAAAGCAGATGCTTCGCCAACTCCAACAATGCCTTCATCGGTGTAAACTCTGACAAGCATATTTTGGGCGAAATCCATTGTCCCAGTTGCAATTGTAAAGGCTTCCATTGGAATGCTAAAGCGATAAATTTGGATATGGGTGATTTTCATAACCTAAATTTAACGTTTTTTAAAATAAGCGTGACAATTAGAAAGCAAAGAAAACCCATCTTTACAAAAAAGCAAAACATGTCAAACCAACTTAAACACTCCTCTTCTCCATATCTGCTACAACACGCAAATAACCCTGTAAATTGGTATCCTTGGGGTAAAGAAGCGCTAGATAAAGCTAAAACAGAAAACAAATTGATATTGGTAAGCATAGGCTATTCGGCTTGCCATTGGTGCCATGTAATGGAGCATGAAAGTTTTGAAAGCGAGGAAGTTGCTGAGTTGATGAACCGATTTTTTGTGTGTATCAAGATAGACAGAGAGGAGCGACCAGATATTGATCAGATTTACATGACTGCGGTTCAGCTGATGACAGGAAGTGGTGGGTGGCCGTTGAATTGCTTTTGTTTGCCAGACCAGCGCCCAATTTACGGAGGAACTTATTTCCCTAAGAAAGATTGGATGAACCTGCTGACCAACCTCGCTCATTTTTATGATACCAAACCCGATGAAGCTGAAGGTTACGCAGTAAAACTCACAGATGGTATTAAACAGTCCGAAAAATTACAATTTGTTTCCACAGAACAAGAGTTTACCCAAGATGATTTATCCGAGATTTTAGAACCTTGGAAAATGCTTTTTGACTTTACAGAAGGCGGACACAATAGAGCGCCAAAGTTCCCGATGCCCAATAACTGGAATTTTTTAATGCAGTCAGCAGCGCTTTTAAAAGATGAAGCGGCTCATGTAATTGTTCGTTTAACTTTGGATAAAATGGCAGCGGGCGGAATTTACGACCATCTGCGTGGTGGTTTTGCTCGGTATTCTGTAGATGGCAAGTGGCACATTCCACATTTCGAAAAAATGCTTTATGACAATGGACAGCTCATGTCGCTTTTTGCTGATGCCTATAAATGGTGTGCAGAAGACCGTTACAAGGAAGTAGTTTACGAAACATTTGATTGGTTGAAAGCCGAAATGACCTCGCCAGAAGGTGGTTTTTATGCTGCTTTAGATGCAGATAGCGAAGGTGTTGAAGGGAAGTTTTATACTTGGGATAAAAATGAGATTGATGAAATTTTAGGAGAAGATGCCTTACTATTCAATACTTTTTACGAAGTAACAGAAGACGGAAACTGGGAAGAAGAACAAATCAATAATTTATGGATCAGAAAAACGAAGACCGATGTTGCTGTGGGTTTTGAGCTTAGCGAAGAAGAATTAGCTGACAAACTGGCGCAAGCAAAACAAAAGCTACTAAATGTCAGGAATAAAAGAATCCATCCGGGTTTGGATGATAAAATTTTAACTTCTTGGAACAGCCTAATGGTTAGCGGATTATGTAGCGCTTACCAAGCGTTTGGCGATGAAAAATTTCTTGATTTGGCTTTAAAGAATATCAAATTTTTAAGAGAAAATATTATTAAACCAAATGGTGGGTTATATCGCAATTACAAAAACGGACAAGCTACTATCAACGGCTTTTTAGATGATTACGCATTGTTTATTCAAGCCTTAATTGATGTTTACGAAGTTACTTTTGATGAAGACAACTTGCATCAAGCTAGAGCGTTAACCGATTTTGTCTTAAATCATTTTAGCGATGCCGAATCAGGAATGTTGTTTTATACTTCTGATGAAGACGAAGCTTTGATTGCCAGAAAATATGAAGTGCTGGATAATGTAATTCCTGCTTCAAATTCCGTTATGGCGCATAACTTAAAAAAACTGTCCTTGTTTTTTGATAAGGAGCGCTACCATAATATCTACAACCAAATGCTAAAAACCGTAGCGCCTAATATCAAAAGCTATGCTTCAGGCTATTCAAATTGGGCATCGTTGTTGCTGCAAGAGGTAACAGGAAGCTTCGAGATTGCAATTACAGGTAATGATTTCCTTGAAAAACGTAAAGAATTACAAAAACATTACATTCCTAATAAGATAATTTTGGGAGGTAAGCAAGGAAATTTACCTTTGTTGCAAGACAAGTTTGTTGGCGAAACCAGAATTTTTGTTTGTAAAGATAAAAGCTGTAGGCTGCCGGTAAGCAATGTGAGTGAAGCAATTAAACAGATTTTTGAACAGAAGCCGTAATGGTTTCGAAATTACCAACACATGAAGATTGACAATAACCACGTAGTATCATTAACCTACGATTTGTACGTAACAGAAAACAACGAGAAAAAGCATGTTGAAAGTGCAACAACAGAAAATCCATTGGTTTTCCTTTACGGAGTAGGGATGATGTTGCCAAAGTTTGAAGAACATTTAGCAGGACTAGCAGTAGGGGATAACTATGGTTTTAGTTTAACCGCAGCAGATGGATACGGTGAGTATGACGAAAAAGCAGTTGCCCCGCTTCCTAAAGATATGTTTGGCGAAGAACCTTTACCAGAAATTGGTGCAGTTTTGCCTTTGCAGGATAATAACGGCGGACAGTTCCAAGGACGTGTAGCAGCTATTACTGAGGATTCTGTTTTAGTGGATTTAAACCATCCAATGGCAGGTCACGAGTTACATTTTAATGGAACTATCCAAGATGTAAGGCCAGCGACTCAAGAAGAATTGGATCATGGTCACGTACATGGCGAAGGTGGACACCAGCACTAATTATTGATTGATTTTTTTTTAAAAGCATCCTCTGAAAAGAGGATGCTTTTTTTGTTAGCGTCGGGCTTTAGCCCGATGATAAATAGATTAAACAATTGGTTTTAGCCGAAACATACGCTGAATTTCGGCTAAAGCCAAAAGATATTTAATTATATAACTGGCTAAAGCTCGTAACTAATTATAAATCGAACTGAGGTTAGTATTATTTTCGTTTCGTTACCTCGAGGTACGAGAGGTCTCACTTATAGGTATCCAAGAGATATTCACGTACGATAAAAGATTTGCAAGTGCGATGTCTCCTGTCGTCGACGGAAACTCTTATAATAATACATTATTAAATAAATTTTAAACAGCTTCTCATTTACTCAAATAATGAATCTCAGGTAATTCTCTCAGTTTTTTAGCAGCTTGTTCAGCAGTAATATCTCTCTGCGGGTTAGCCATCATTTCATAACCTACCATAAATTTTTTGACGGTTGCAGATCGTAACAAAGGGGGGTAGAAGTGCATGTGCCAGTGCCATTCCGGATGTTCGCCATCATTCACCGGGGCTTGGTGTATGCCAGACGAATAAGGGAAAGAAGTTTCAAAAAGATTGTCGTAACGGATGGTTAAAGCCTTTAAAACTTCTGCTAATGCCTGAGTTTCTTCATTTGTAAAATCATGTGTGTATTGAACGTGGCGTTTACTTACTATCATGGTTTCGTACGGCCAAACCGCCCAAAACGGAACCAAAGCAATAAAATGCTCATTTTCTACTACCACACGCTCTTTTGTTTTTTCCTCTTCTGCTAAATACGCAGTCAGCAAACTTTTTTGGTGTTGGTGGTAGTATTTTGCCAATTGGATAGTTTCTTTTGCAGGCTCTCCCGGCACACTGCTTTGCGACCAAATTTGCCCATGCGGATGCGGATTGCTACAGCCCATTACATCGCCTTTGTTTTCAAAAACTTGAATGTATTTGATCCATTCGTTTTTGCTCAGCGCTTTAAATTCGGTTTTCCAAAGTTCAATCACTTCAACAATATCCGCAACTTCCATCTGTGGTAAGGTTAAATCGTGACGAGGAGAAAAACAAACCACTCGGCAAATTCCTTTCTCACTTTTAGCCTGTAAAAGACCGTTAGCGTTTAAGCCACCCTCTGGTGTATCATCCAAAAGTGACGAAAAATCATTGGTAAATGCGTATGGTGACTTATATTGTGGGTTTACACTCCCATCAGATCTGGTATTTCCTGGACATAAATAACATTTTTCATCATAAGCTGAACGCTGGACATTATTCACAGCCTCCATTTTACCCTGCCAGGGGCGCTTTGTGCGATGCGGAGAAACTAAAATCCATTCATCCGTTAAAATATTTAGTCTTTTATGTGGGTGTTCTTCGAAGTTAAAATCCATGTTGTCGTATTGTTAGCCATAGAGCGGTTAAAATGTTTTGTAATGTTTAATCGGCAATTATATAAGTCTTTTTACTTTTTACTTTTCACTTTGAACTTAATACTAAGCAATAATG
>DASSWV010000410.1:0-4429 GCA_035704545.1 Pelobium sp. | reverse complement strand
TCTAAATCGTTTGGGTTTTGATAAACCTGGTGGGCTACTTCATCAAATTTCCCCACAGAGGCCGCTTCAAACAAAGTAATTTCTTTCACAAATTCTAAAATAACAGATGTGGCCTTTGGTTTATTAAAAAAACACGAAAGCATTAACGGCGAAACAGCATGACTGGTGCGAGCATTTATTAATGAAGGATTTTCTAAAAGCAGTTTCCGTATCCCCTCTGTATCATTATTGATAATTAACTCTTCTAACAAATCTTGTTGCATTTTTACAGTTTAAGAAAGTAATATTAGATATAAATTACAATTCAAAAAAATATAAACTAAGTTTTAAACTTAAAACAACAATATTTCCGTTAATCTACCAAAAAAACAGATTGAAAAGCTTTTTATTAAGCATGATTTTAGATCAAGATTATTTAAAACCGATTTTTAGTTGTAAAATGCAGTTACAGAAATAGATGAGCAGGTTTGCCCAATTAACAAAATTATTGTTCGCAAAGCCTAATCATTAAATTATATTTGTTGTGAAAATACACATTAAGAATGCCCGCAAAAGGAAATCAATTTAGAACAAATACTTTTAAAGGAGAGGATAAAGCAGGAGCTGAACCTTTCAAGAAAAAACCAAGTAACGGAGTAGCTGGAAACAGTTTTCCTAAAATCAACTTTAGTAATGATAGATTCATAAAAATTAGTGGTCTGTTTTTGCTTTTGTTGGCTTTATACCTATTGGTTTGTTTTACCTCTTATATTTTCACTTGGCAAGATGACCAAAGCTATGTTATAGACGCAAACGGCGGATGGAGCAATTTTTTTAAGACCAGTGCAGAACTTAAATCCAACGGAGTCCTAGATCCGAACATTCAAAACTGGGCAGGTAAACTAGGGGCATTGCTATCGCACCAGTTTATATACGAGTGGTTTGGTATAGCCTCATTTATCTTTGTTTTCATCTTTATTATTTTAGGGTATCGGTTGCTTTTTAAAGTGAAGCTTTTATCTATCTCTAAAACTTTAGCCTACTGCTTTTTTCTGTTGGTTTTTACTTCAATTACTTTAGCATTTTTTCATGCTTTCATTGCAGAATATCCGCATTATTTAGAAGGAGAGTTTGGTTTTTACACAAACTTACTTTTAGAAGCCCAGATTGGTAGGGCAGGTGTAGGCGGAGTTTTACTTTTCGCCGGCTTGGCTTGTTTGGTAATGGCTTACAATATTGATTTTAAATTACCCGAAAGAACCGTTGCTCCTTTTCCGTTGAAAAACAAAGACACTGTAGAAAATGATTTATACGAGGATGAAGCTGAGGATGAGGAAGAAATAGAGGGTAACGATTATAATGCGATACCACGAAAAGAAGAAACCCGAACTTTAGCGGTCAACACCCCTTTGCCAGTTAAAATAGAAGAAAAGTCAGCTGTAAATAGCTTTGAAGTAAATAATACTTTAGAAAACGACGGTTTTGAGGAAGTGGTTAAGCCTGTTGCCATCGATGAGAAAAAACCTGAGGATAAAGAATTAGAGATTGTTGAGCCTGAAGAATTGGAGCTGAGTATTGAAAAATCGGAAGAAGAAATCACTTCTGAGGCTTTGGTTGAACAATTTGGTTCCTACGATCCAACTTTGGATTTAGCAACTTATAAAAATCCCACGTTAGAACTTTTAGAGCAATACGGTTCGGGCAAAATAGCGGTTGATACCACCGAGCTAGAGAACAACAAAAACAAAATTGTTGAAACCTTAAGCAATTATAATATTGATATTGATAAGATAAAAGCCACCATTGGTCCAACAGTAACGCTTTATGAGATTATTCCTGCTCCGGGAGTTCGGATTTCTAAAATTAAAAACCTGGAAGATGATATTGCACTTAGTTTGGCCGCTCTGGGAATCAGGATTATTGCGCCAATGCCGGGCAAAGGAACAATCGGAATTGAGGTGCCAAATTCGCACCCAGAAATGGTCTCTATGCGTTCCATCATAGCAACAGAAAAATTCCAGAATACCACTATGGATTTGCCTATAGCTTTGGGCAAAACCATTTCAAACGAGGTGTTTATTGCCGATTTAGCCAAAATGCCACACATGTTAGTGGCAGGTGCAACCGGTCAGGGTAAATCCGTGGGGATTAACACCATTTTGGTTTCTTTGCTGTACAAAAAGCATCCATCGCAACTAAAATTTGTTCTGGTGGATCCTAAAAAGGTGGAGCTTTCTCTTTTCAAAAAGATTGAACGTCACTTTTTGGCCAAACTTCCGGGAGAAGAAGACGCCATTATTACAGATACAAAAAAAGTAATCAACACGCTGAATTCTTTGTGTATTGAAATGGACCAGCGTTATGATTTATTGAAGGATGCCGGCGTAAGAAATTTAAAGGAATACAACGAGAAATTCATCAAGCGAAAGCTAAACCCAAATAACGGACATAAGTTTTTACCATTTATTGTTCTGGTGATTGATGAGTTTGCAGATTTAATGATGACCGCCGGAAAAGAAGTGGAAACACCAATTGCAAGGTTGGCACAGTTAGCAAGGGCAATTGGAATTCACCTAGTTTTAGCAACACAAAGACCGTCTGTAAACATCATCACAGGTACAATTAAGGCCAACTTCCCAGCCAGATTAGCGTTTAGGGTAACTTCTAAAATAGATTCGCGTACCATTTTGGATTCGGGCGGTGCAGATCAGTTGATTGGTAAAGGAGATATGCTTTTATCAACTGGGAGCGATTTAATTCGTTTACAGTGCGCTTTTGTAGATACACCCGAAGTAGACAGGGTTACGGATTTTATTGGCGAACAACGCGGTTACGCATCAGCTTATGAACTGCCAGAATATGTTGGCGACGATGCCGATGGCGGAAGTGTCAAAGATTTTGATCCGAAAGATAGGGATGCAATGTTTGAGGATGCCGCTCGTTTAATAGTGATGCACCAGCAAGGTTCTACTTCATTAATCCAGCGAAAGCTGAAATTGGGCTACAACAGAGCGGGTAGAATTATCGACCAGTTAGAGGCTTCTGGCATAGTAGGACCTTTTGAAGGCAGTAAAGCCAGAGAGGTGCTGATTCCGGATGAATATTCCTTGGAACAGTTCTTGACTACCTTGGACAATAAAGATTAAAACAATGAAAAAAAATATAGTTTATTTATTAGTAGCGTTATTGTTTACATCAAATTTATCCTTTGCACAGTCAGATGCAACTGCAAAAGCTATTTTGGCGGGGGTAAGTAAAAAATATCGTTCTTACGATGTGATAAAGGCAGATTTTGTTTACAGCATTAAAAACCCTCAGGCCAACATCAACGAAAGCCAATCCGGCGTTTTATATTCTAAATCTAAATCAAATAAATACAAAGTTGCCATTGCTAATCAGGAATTGATTTCTGACGGTAACGTACAGTGGACTTATTTGAAAAATGATGCTGAGGTGCAGATTAGTGAGATTGATAACAGTTCTACAGCAATGAATCCCGCTAAAATCTTTACTATGTATGAAAAAGGTTTTAAATATGTTTATTTAGGCGAAACTACCATTAGCGGAAGAAGATATCAGAATATAGAGCTTGCACCACTGCAAACCCGTTCTTTTTCTAAAATAAAATTACGCATTGATAAGGTAAATAAGCAAATTTCAAATATTGTTGTCAATGATAAAAATGGAAATGTGTACACTTATTACATCAAATCTTTTATACCTAATGTAAAAGTGAGTGACACCCTATTTTCTTTTGATGCCAAAGCGCATCCTGGGGTTGAAGTAGTTGATTTAAGGTAAAATTTTAAGTACATGATAAAAAAGAACCCACATAGGTTTTTTGGCTTAAAAGGCGATATAGCTCTGCTAAAGCAAGGCTTCAGCAGTCTTTGTGTTGACTATAGGTTCTTTTTTAAATCAAATGTCTATGTTCCTTTATGGTTTAAAAAAGTCATGTACTAAAATAAAAATTGTTTTAAATGAATATCTCTTTTACCAACCATACTTTAGAAAAGATAGAAACCTTGTTAAATGAGTTGGGTTATAAAGTTCGGTACGAGAAAGGCAATTTTAAAACCAATTCCTGCTTAATTGAGAGCAGTAAAATTGTGATGGTAAATAAGTTCTCTAACTTAGAGAGCAAAATTATTGCATTGATAGAATTGCTGAAAAACTTAGACGCTAACGAAAGCAAACTTTCCGAAAAGCAAAAACCTTTTTATTATGCCATGAAACAAACCAAATTAACGATTTGAAACCATCATGGATTTGGGGCAAGCGCAAATGGGTTATGATTGCTTCATTACCCTAAAAAAGCAATAAATAAACAGATGAAAATCACATTTTTAGGCACCGGAACATCACAAGGCGTACCTGTTATTGCTTGTAATTGCCAAGTTTGCCAATCTACGGATTTGCGAGACAAGCGCTTGCGAAGCAGCGTTCTGAT
>DASSWV010000275.1:0-2164 GCA_035704545.1 Pelobium sp. | reverse complement strand
CTATGGATAACACGGAGGTAGATAAACGTTATAAAAAACTGAGGACACAAGTATTTTTGTCGGCTACGTTTGGCTACGGCTTGTACTACGTCTGTCGCTTAAGCCTCAATGTGATGAAAAAACCTTTGGTAGATCATCACATATTAACCGAAACCCAGCTGGGCATTATAGGTTCGGCATTGTTTTTTGCCTACGCCGTAGGCAAGTTTGTAAACGGCTTTTTGGTTGACCGGAGTAACATAAAAACCTTTATGGCTTTTGGGCTATTCATATCGGCCATCATCAATTTTAGCTTAGGTTATGTAGATACCTTTATCTTCTTTGCTTTACTTTGGGGATTAAATGGCTGGTTTCAAAGTATGGGAGCCCCGCCGGCAATCGTGTCATTATCCAGATGGTTCAACAATAAAGACAGAGGAACTTACTATGGCTTTTTTAGTGCCAGCCATAATATAGGAGAGGCCTTTACCTATGTATTTACAGCTTTGGTTGTTTCCTATTTAGGCTGGCAATGGGGTTTTATCAGTGCCGCCGCGGCCGGATTGTTAGGGGTAGTTTTGATAATGCTTTTCTTACATGATAGCCCAGAATCTAAAGCATTACCCCCAATTATGCAACCTGTTGCAAAAACCGAAATTGCATTCTTACAATTGGCTGTATTAAAAAATCCTGCTATCTGGGTTTTAGCATTATCAAGTGCATTTATGTATGTGGGGCGTTATGCCATCACCAGTTGGGGTATTTTTTTTCTGCAAGAACATCGAAATTATAATGAGTTGGTGGCTAGTTCCATCATTTCGGTAAGCTCTATCAGTGGTATTTTTGGAAATATAGCCTCCGGCTGGCTAAGCGATAAAGTGTTTAAAGGGAGGCGTAATATACCTGCACTCCTGTTTGGTGTGCTAAATGCTGCATCCTTAGCTGCCTTTTTATGGCTACCTGCAGGATATCAATGGGCGGAGGTTGGTGCTATGGTAGTTTTCGGCTTTTCCATAGGCGTACTCATCTGTTATCTCGCCGGTTTAATGGCAGTTGATATTGTACCTAAAAATGTAAGTGGCGCCGCTATAGGGATAGTTGGAGTAGCAAGTTATTTGGGAGCTGGTTTACAGGATATTACAAGCGGAGTATTGATAGAACAAGGCAAGCACCTGGTAAACGGTAAAGTCACTTATGATTTTAGTGGTTTGATGCTGTTTTGGATAGGTTCTGCGATGCTGTCTTTTGTATTGTGTTTGCTGATATGGAATGTTAAAGCAAGCGAGAAATAGGTATAAACACAATCAAACATCAATTTTAATACATCATCTAATTATAGTCTTCTAAAATTTCTTAAATATGGATTTAAGCTTTGATATTGAATTGATAAAAGCTTTAAAAAAATCAGAGCCGAGGCTGTAATCTACATTGCGGAATAAATCAAAAACTTGTTTAGAAATAGAAGCTTGAGCTTAATAGTTTAAATGTAAAATGTCACTTAAAATGGTTGCTAATCTGCTGAGAAACACAATTGTGTTTGAGGTGCTTTTTTGCATAAAACCGCTGTGAAACTTATTTTAAGCGGTTTTATTGTTTCCAACTTGTTTCCTGATTTTATTAGTAATCGTTTTCAAATGAAATCAACCGAAAGCTCCCGGCTAGGACCCAGTCATCTCTATTAAGGGTAAACTGAAGTAAAATTCTGATCCTTTGCCAAACTCACTGCTAACTTGTATGTCGCTTCCATGCCGTACAATTATCTGCTTCGCCAGATAAAGCCCTAGGCCCAGACCACTTATATTATTCATGCTTTCCGCTCTATAGAACCGGGAAAAAAGCTGTCTTTGCTGCTCTGCGGTAAGGCCTATGCCATAATCTTTTACCCTAAAGGTTACCATATCGTCTTCTATTTGCAAAGAGACTTTTATTTTTTCTTTTTTAGGGGAATATTTGATGGCATTTCCAATCAGATTGATAAGAACCTGTTCTAAGCGTTGCCGATCGGCTTTCACAACTATTTGCCCTGCAGGTAGTTCTTTTATTATTTCATGCGTAATTTCAGTGTACTTGAAGGTGTCTGCCACATCAGTCACCAATTCTTTAAAGTCAAAAGTCTCTATATCAAACGTAAGTTTCCCTGCTTCTATTCTCGACATATTCAACATGTCATCTATCAGCATATTTA
>DASSWV010000250.1:0-7148 GCA_035704545.1 Pelobium sp. | reverse complement strand
GTATGGATTACTTCATCAAGCTCTTTTGAGGCTTTTTGCAAATAGTCAACAATCACGGTATTGTTTTCATCTGCCATATTTTGCCGGTTAAATAAACTGACAAGACCTAATATGCTAGTTACTGGCCTACGCAGATCATGCGAACCAATTTGCGCAATTTCTTTTAACTTTTTATTTTGATGAATAATTTCAATTTCTCGTTCCTTTAAACCGGTAATGTCTTGTATTGCACCAATGATAGCTTTGGGCCCCTGTTTAGAATCATAAATAATATAACCACGATTATAAACATGTTTATAAACTCCATTTTTACATTTTAACCTATACTCTGCCACCCAGCCCGATTTTTTTTCTCGCAGACAGCTCTTTAACTCGGCGACTGTTTCTGCTCTGTCATCTCTATGGATATGACTTAACCACCAATTTTTGGTCTGATGCGCCTCCTGTGGAGTGAAACCGAATATATTCAGAAGGTTTTCACTCCAATAAACATTTTTGGTTTTCAAATTCCAATCATAAATAGCATCGTTGGTGGCCATTGTAACCATCTCGTACCTGTTGTTCATCATCAAGAGGATATCATCCTGCTTCAAATCTTCAAATATTATTTTAACAATGTTACATATCCTCGCAATGCTCTTTAGTTCATTTTCGGTAGGAATTAAATTAACTTTGGTATATATGGCAAAAACTGCCATTACCTCTAAACTTTTATTACTTAAAATCGGGAAAGACCAACAAGATTTATAGCCGTAAGGAGTTATCAAATGATGGTATTTCGACCATTTTTCATCCGTCTCCATATCAAAAGTGATGACATTTTTTTTAATATACGCAGCGGCGCCACAAGAGCCAGCGTCGGCACTAATTTCTGAACCTTCTATAGCCCATGTAAACTGTAACGGTAAGTTGGGGCTGGCAACATGCCATATTTTTTGATCTTCAACTTTTAAAATAGAAGTGTGTAATTGCGGGTAAAGCTTTTCAAACGCTGTTAGTAAAAATAAAAGAACATCATTTACAGGGCGGTCTTTAGCTATGTTAAGCTCAAATGTTTTTAGTTCCAGCTCGTTGATTTGATGGTCAATAATTCTATCAGAAATATCGTTAACCAAAATATTTAGCTCGTCCTCATAGGGTAAAACATCAATGGTAAACCAAGAATTAAGGATCGTGGAAAATTCCACAAACTTTAAGTGGTTATTTGTACCTAATGCATTTACAAAATGATCGAAAAATTTTCTGTTCGTTTCTTCTGGAAAGCTTGCAAAAAAAACATTGCTATCTGCACCAAATTGTGGGTGAGAGAACTTTTTGACTGCCGCACTATTTTGAAAAATAATATTAAGTTCTCTGTCTAAAATGAAAAAGCAGTCAGAAGAATTGTCAACTATTGCTTTAAGCCTGCTATCCGTGTACAGCGAAGGATTGTTTATATAAGATTTTGAAATAGCGCCCCTAATAATGCGTAAATCTTGAAAAACTGAAATATGCCACGATATACATTTTAAGCTTCCATCATTTTCCTTTACTGTGTTATTGAAGTGCTCGTCCGAAGCTATATTTAAAACCTTGGTTTGAAGCAAGTTATTTAATTTCTCATTTTTATCAGAAAATAGTGTTTCAACTAATGTTCCTATTAGCGTATCCACACTTTTTCCTGCACTTTTGGCAAACGTTTCATTGATCTTAATAATTGTCCCTCGTTCATCACAGATACAGATCAAATCTGTACTCTGTGCAATTAAGCAGTCAACCAAAGAAGTTTGGTGTTCGTCTACCATTAAATACTTTTTTTGACTAAAAACATTAATTTTTAAATTCGAAGTCCGATCGACTAAATGTTCCTGGAGACGCATGGTCGCCAACAGCAAAATCAAAGTTCACAAATGATACACCGGGAATTTGTGTAAAAGAGTAGGTGCTTTCGGCCAGATAAATTTCGGGCCCCATTGTTCCAGAACCTTGGGTTAAGTAAGTAGCGTCGTTAATTTTTACAAAAACGGTGTCATTTCTTTGCAACGGGTCGGAGATTAATATTTCCGGATATTTTCTGTTTAAAGATTCGGTTACATTGTCTACATTTAAATCAGCATCACTTATACCGGCAGTTTGTGTCATACTTATTTTTTGCGATGTGGAATCTAAAACCGCAGCCCAAGGCACATCAAAAAGCTGAGCTGGCTGTGCAGTTTGTGTAGTAGTAGTTTGTACGGTGTCACTGGTATCTTCAGTGTTTTTGGTGTCGCTGGTACAAGCGGCTAAAAAACAGATTGCGGAGAGATATAAGATTGTCTTTTTCATAATTTTATGGTGTTGTAACTGCAACTGGCAAAATTTTACCGTTAAATAATTGGTGTCCAGACAAGGCAAAGTCAGCAATATATTTGCCCATTTCAAAAGCCATTACTGGGGATTGGTAGCCTGGGAAAGCTTTTTCCAGCATCTCTGTTTGGGCAGAACCTAATGCCAAACAGTTGACACTGATCTTATCTTGCAACAATTCTTGCGCCAAGCATTCTGTTAAATTATGCAAAGCCGCTTTACTAGCCGAGTAAGCAATTAAACCCGGAAATTTTGAGCTCCCTTGAAAACCACCCATTGAACCAATGTTTAAAATATGTGAATGCGTTGCTAAAAGGGGTTTTAATGCCTTTATCATTCTAAAATGACTTAAAACGTTACTTTGGAACATTTCCGCCATATCAAACTCGGTGAGTTCATCAAACGGTTTGTTAATTAAAGTTCCTGCATTGTTTATCAAAATATTAAAGGTGCCCCATTGTTGTGCAACAAAGTTAACCAAGGCTACTTCATCATCATTTAAAATATCAAAAACTACCGGAAAAATTACCGCTTCAGGGTTAAGATCCGTGGTGATTTTCTTTAAATTCTGTAGCTTATCCTTTGATCTGGCAACTGCTATAACCTGATGTCCTTTTGTAGCCAATTCAATTGCGGCTTCAAACCCAATCCCACTGCTTGCGCCGGTTATAATTATTTTTTGTTGTAAAGGTTGATCATCAAATGATGTATGCTGCATAGAATTTTACTATAAAACAGGTTGGAAGATTAATACCGCCCTATGGTGAATTTCTTCGGCTTGCAAAGCCTAAGGGCTAATATAATTGTTTATTTAACTTACCGAAAGCATTTCCTTTTGTTTTTTGCTTAAAGCGAAGAAATAAATAATATATGTAAATTCAAGCAAAACATATTTTTACAAGGCATCTATAGAACTCTTCAAGCAATTTGTTGATGAATCAATTAAGCATAATAAACACCCTGTAATTTAGGCAAAGCTAACCAACTCTATTTACAACGCTACATAAATTGTGTAACCTTTTTATATCATTGGTAATGAGGGTACTGCGGTGTATTTTGGACTATGTTTTTTTCAATAATAGTATTAGCCTTTAAAAATCAATTATTTTGTACCTTTGAATGTTAATGGGGTTTCTCTTTCCTGAGTTTCTTTTTTGTTTAGCCTTAATTGCCATTCCGGTAATCATTCATCTATTTAATTTCCGTCGGTTTAAAAAAGTTTATTTTACAAACGTAAATTTTTTAAAAGATGTACAGGTGCAAACCGCTTCAGCGAAAATATTAAAAGAGCGCTTGATTTTGCTTTGCCGGGTTTTAGCTATTTTTTTCTTGGTAATGGCATTTGCACAACCATTTATCAAAAGCGATCAATTGCAACCAAGCTTCCAAAAAACATTGGTTAGCATTTATTTGGATAATTCCTATTCAATGGAGGCAATAAATAAAAACGGTACTTTGTTAGCTGAAGGGAAAAGGAAGGCGCAAGACCTAGTCTCTGTTTATGGGTTAAATGATAAATTCCAGCTAATCACTAATGATTTTCAGACTAATTCGCAACATTTATTAAGTAAAGAAGAGATTCTTAGCGAATTAGAGAATGTAAAAATTTCTCCGTTCACACGCAGTTACCAGCAAATTATCAATCAACAGCAAAGTTTTTTGCTTAACCAGCGCCAAACCAACCGAATCGCCTATTTAATTTCCGACTTTCAAAAACAAGATAGTTTTAAGCAAGTATTAAAGAAAGACAGCACCATCAACTTTACTTTAGTGCCACTTTTGGCTAACAGTTTGCCCAATGTGTCAATTGATTCTGTTTATTTTTTAAATCCATTTCACCAAGCTCAGCAATCAGAAACCTTAGTTTATAAGCTCAGTAATCACTCTGATAAGGACGTGGAAAACACGCCAGTAAGTTTAAAAATAAACGGGGTTCAAAAATCCATTGCAAACAGTAGTGTTAAAGCAAATTCTTTTGTTTTAGATACGTTGCGTTTTTCCGGTTTAACCGGAAGCTGGCAAAAAGCGACTTTAAACATCAAAGATTATCCCATCACTTTTGATGATGAACTCAATTTTGCTTTTGAAATAAAGAATCATTTAAACCTTACGGCTATCTACAACGATAAACCTGTGAAAAGTATTGGTGTTGCTTACCGTACCGATCCTTTTTTTAAGTTCTCGCAAATCAATCAAACGCAAATCAATTATAGCAATTTGGCAAGTCAGCAGTTAATTGTTCTGGAGAATTTGATTGAGATTCCGGCAGGATTAGGGCAACAGCTTAAGCAATATGTGCAGGCAGGAGGGAGCTTAAGCATTTTTATTCCGCTTAAAGCAGATTTAGAAAGTTACAAAGCTTTTCTGCAAGGTTTGCAAACTGATATTCCTTTAAGTTTAGAAACCGCTGAAAACAAAGTGAACAAAATTAATTTGAGCCATCCTATTTTTAAGGATGTGTTTGATCAAAAGCCAAAAAACATTGACTTACCTATTGCTAAATCTTTTTTCAGGAGTTCTAACCTTACAAAAACAACCAAACAAATTTTATTTAGCGGTACGGCTTCAAGTAATTTATTGAGTGCTTATCAACTAGGTAAAGGCAAAATTTACCTTTCGTTTTTACCTTTAGAGGCAGAAGCAAGCAACTTTGCACAACATGCGCTTTTCTTACCTTTTTTATTTAAGAGTGCTTTATTAGGATTTAATTCGCAAACTTTATTTTATACCTTAGGCATCAACCAAAACGTCACCATACCTTCATCTGTACCGCTTGCAGAAAGCGAAACTATTAAAATCAAAGGAGAAGGTGTAGATGTCATCGCATCTTACCAAAATACCGGCTCAAACAACAGCATCTATTTTGCCGATCAGCTAAAGCAAACAGGCTTTTATAATGTGTTTTTAAAAGATTCCTTGTTAAATGTTTTCACCCTAAATCACGATCGTGGCGAGTCTGCTTTAAATTTTTACAACCAAAAAGACCTCGAAAAATTGTTTCAGCTTGATCCAAAAAACATCATCAATTCAAAAGAAAAAATCACAAGCCAACAAATAAAAGAAGTCAATTTAGGTTCGTCCTTATGGAAACTTTGTCTAATTTTAACCCTGATATTTTTGGCGGCAGAAATTCTGCTCATCAGGTTTTACAAAAAATTCAGTTTTAACCCCAAAAAAATATAAGTGCATAAAAAATGAAACCACATAGAGACATAGATTTTAGCTATTCAAAAGGCGGCATAGTTTTGCTTAAGCAGGGCTTCAGCAGTCTTTGTTTGCCTAAAAAGCTTTTTTTACGAAATTGAATACCTATGCCCCATATGTGGTAAAAAAAATGTTATGTACTAAACAAAAAAAAATCATAAAACAGCAAAATAGTCATGCTCAAAAACATCATTATTAAATCTTGCAATATAGTTAATCCTAAATCGGCACACCATTTAAAAACAGTTGATGTAATTATCAAAAACGGTATTATCGAAAAAATTGGGGTCAATCTGCAAAGTGATGGAAAAGCGATCGATGGAAAAGCTAAGTTTTTGGCGCCAGGTTTTTTTGATATGAACGTGAGTTTTGGCGAGCCCGGGCTAGAAACAAAAGAAGATTTTGAAACAGGAAGTAGAGCTGCAATTGCAGGCGGGTTTACCGGGATTGCGTTAATGCCCCATAACCTGCCCACCACAGATTCTAAATCGCAGGTTGAATTTTTAATCAATAAAGCCAAAGGCAATTTGGTTGATATTTTTCCTTACGGATGCTTATCGCAAAAGCGGGAAGGAAAAGATTTGGCAGAAATGTACGATATGCAGAAATCTGGAGCCATTGCGTTTACAGATGGCAATAAAGCAGTGCAGGATGCAGGCTTAATGGAGCGAGCTTTATTGTATGCAAAAGGTTTTGATGCACTGGTTTTATCATACCCAGAAGACGCCTCCATTGCCGGAAATGCAAAGATGAACGAAGGTGCAATGAGCACTTTTTTGGGTATGAAAGGTGTCCCAAATTTAGCAGAGGAACTAATGATTATCCGCGACTTGTACTTGGCCGCCTATACCGGTTCGCGAGTCCACTTTTCTACCATATCTACCGCACATGCTGTGGAACTGATTAAAGATGCCAAGAAGAAAGGCGCAAAAGTAAGTTGCGATGTTGCCGCTCATCATTTGGTTTTAACCGATGAAGCTATTGCTGATTTTGACAGTAATTATAAAGTGAAGCCGCCTTTAAGAACCAAAGATGATGTAAAAGCATTACTTAAAGGACTAAAAAACGGCACAATTGATGCGGTGGTTTCGCAACATCAACCACATGAAATAGAGTTTAAGCAAGTGGAGTTTGAGATTGCCAAATATGGGATCATTGGTTTGCAAACTACATTGCCGTTGCTTTATCAAGCGGGTTTAAAAGAAGAAGAAATTGTTCAAAAGTTATCGGAAAGTCCTCGTGATATTTTGGGGTTAAAAAACCCGATGATTACGGAAGGGGAAACGGCAAACGTGGTTTTGTTTGATGATAGCGAATGGGCTTACAACAAAGAAAGTAATTTTTCAAAATCGGCGAATAGCCCATTTTTAAATCAGAGTTTAAAAGGAAAAGTTTGGCTAACTTGTAATAACAACCAAATTTATTTAGCCAATAGTCTGGTTTAAGCTTGCATGGCAGGAAATATTTATAGATTTTTTTAAGCGATAAATTTCAAAGAGATGCTAAAATTGAAAATACAACATTATGGATAATAAAGTAAAAAATGCCCTAGATAGCCTTGTTAATACTTTTTCTGCTTTAGAAAACGTACCTGCACAACAAGAATTGGCAAAACTGAA
>DASSWV010000209.1:0-3395 GCA_035704545.1 Pelobium sp. | reverse complement strand
GCCATCAGTAGTATCGAGGTTGTAAAAGGTCCGTCTTCCTCTATTTATGGGCCAGAAGCGGTAGGCGGTGCAGTAAATTTTATTACACAAAGACCAACCGCCATCCCCACAGCAAAACTAGGAATACAATTTGACCAGTTTGGTTATAAACGATTGCAGTTTGGCGCTGGTGACCATTTAGGGAAATTCGGTTTTTATGTAGCCGGATTAACGAGTAAACAAACCAACTCTTGGCTGGCAAATTCCGATTATAATAAAACAAGCATCAACACCCGTTTAGAATACCAGTTTACGCCAACCTTAAATTTAAGTAGCACTTTGGTTTATAGCGATTATGATTCGCAGACTGGCGGAAGTACAGACAGTTTAGCTTTTTACAGTAGAGCATACACCAGTACTTCTGATTTTACTTATAGGAAATCAAAAGCTTTAAGAGCTAATTTGCGATTAGAAAAAGAGTGGAACAAAAGTGCCAACAGTTTTATCACTGCTTTTTATCGCAATAACGTTGGCGACCAAAATCCTTCGTATTTTATCAGCTGGAGTGCAAGCAATAACCCTACTACTGCTACCGGACAAATCAATTCAAACAAATTCACAAGCTATGGGTTTGTTGCACAGCATAACCAAAAATTTAGTTTCTTAAATTCAAAATTGTTGGCAGGTGTGATGTATGATTATTCGCCCAATACTTATGATGCCCACCAAATAGACTTAAATGCAGAACTTCGCCCCGATGGAAAATCGGTAAAAAAATACACTATTAAGGCAGACCGCCCGGATATTGTTTTGGCAAATTATGATGCGAAAATTAATAACGCCGCAGTTTATACGCAATATGATATCAAACCGATAGAAAAACTGAATATATCTGCGGATTTACGTTACGATTTAATGTCGTTCACTTACCAAAACTATTTAGACGCTTCCAAGGGAGATAAGAGCTATCAAAAACTAACGCCGAAAATTGGTGCAACTTATGATTTAGGTCATGATAAAGGACTTTATGTTAATTTTTCTACAGGTTTTGCGCCTCCGGGCTTAACTTCCGTTTTCACCAAAAACAACACAACAAACAGTTTCTATTATAATTTAACAGCAGCAAGGTTTACCAATTATGAAGTAGGCGGTTGGGTTTGTTTTTTTGAGAGTAAGCTTTGTGCTGATGTGGCTTTGTACGTGATGAAGGGCAGAAATGAACTTCTAAATATCCGTCAGGCAGATAATTCATACCAATACCAATCTGCTGGCGAAACCTTGCACCGCGGTATCGAGTTGGGTTTTACTGCCAAGCCCAGCACACAATTAAGTTTACGTTTTGGCGGAACGGTAGCTTTGCACCGTTTTGATGATTTTGAAATTAGCACCAAACCAGCAGATCCTTTAAAAAATTTAGCAGATTACGAAATGCCATCCGCACCGCGTTATTCTTGGAATACCGAGTTGAGCTATTACCCTGTTTGGTTTAAAAATTTCAGAACATCAGTAGAATGGCAACACGTGGGCAGTTACTATCAGAACCAAATAAATACAGTAAAATATGAAGGCTATGAGCTGTTAAATTTTAATACCGGTTATCGGTTTAAAAGTATAGAGCTTTTTGCCAAAGTAGTAAATATAACTGATGAGTTATATGCTGTAAACGCTACCAGAGGCAACGGAGCAACAGACAGAACTACTTACACGCCAGCAGCTCCCCGTACTTTTGTATTCGGGATTCAGTACAATTTTATAGGTAAGCACAAATCAAGATAAAATGGAAGAACTAGATTATAAAAATGAAACGCCAGAGAAATCTGCCAGTTCTAAAAAGTTGAAAAAGAACCTTTATAAATGGCACCGCATATTGGGTTTAATAACTGTAACCCCATTAATAATGTGGACTGCCTCCGGATTAATGCACCCAATGATGGCGCATTGGTTTAAGGTACAGCTTGCACATGATAGAATAGAACAAATTGCCATAGATAAAAGCAAAGTAAGTTTGTCTTTACAGCAGGTGACCTCGCAAAATAATATCAACTCATTCTATAATTTTCGGTTGATTAATTTTAAGGATAGCGTTTATTACCAAGTAAAGGAAATGGATAAATCCGTTCATTACTTTAATGCTCACAGCGGAAAAGAATTAATTAACGGTGATCAACTTTATGCGCAGTTTTTGGCGAGGTATTTTTTAGGAGATGATAAATCTAAAATTGATTCCTCGGTGATAATTAACGCATTTACTTCAAAATACCAATACGTAAACCGTTTATTGCCAGTTTATAAGGTGAGTTTTGCAACAGATTCAAAAATAGATTTGTATGTAGAAACTTTTGGCAGTAGGCTAGCCACTTATAACGATGCGGACCGCAAAGCATTTCTTTGGATATTTAGTAATTTCCATACTTGGGCTTTTATGGATAATATCACTAATGACGCATTGCATTATGGCTTAATGATTTTGCTTTTAGGCATCATTATATTTGCCGCAGTTAGCGGAATTGTTATTTACGGATTTCTATGGAAGCGGTTTAAAAATCCAAAAAAAGAAAATTCACTTAATTTGTTAAGAAAATACCATCGACAAATTGGAATTATTACTTCTGTTTTTATGTTGACTTTTGCGTTTAGCGGTGCTTATCATGCCACGACGAAAATCAACCCAAATGATAAAGTTGGGCTAGCTTTTCTGCCGATACTAAAACCTCAGCATTTCAAAATCAACAATTTGGCTTTAAATATTGATTGGGAAAGGCTCAATAATATGTCTGCAGTGGTACTAAAAAAAGATACTTTATATCAGTTAATGTATGCTAAAACAGATGACTTGCCAGCTGAAATCAAATATATCTCGGCCTTGAGTGGAGATAGTTTAGCCAATGGCGATATCAAATACGCAAGTTATCTAGCAAATAAATTCCAGCAAAGTGGTGACGATAGAAATATGCAGTTGCCAGAATGCTGTAAAAGACCTGTGGATGAAAATCAGAATGTTTCGGCTAAAATTATAGGTACCGAATCCATTAATAGCTTTACCCGTGAATATGGTTTTGTGTTTAAAAGATTACCTGTTGTAAAAGTAGCTTTCGATTCTCCAAACCATCAGCGGTATTTTATAGAAACGGCACAATCTAAATTGGCATCTGAAATCACTGATGCAGATATGAGAGAAGGTTATTCCTTCGCCTTTTTACATAAATTTTTCTTTATGGAATGGGCAGGGCAGGGAGTTAGAGATTTTACAATGGCTTTAGCCGCTTTTTCGGTAATGATAGTGAGTTTATTGGGCTTGGCGATTTTTATTAAAAAAATGTAGAGCAGTTTCTTGAAAAATCGGCAAAAAACGGATTATTTCAAACTTAAATGTCATTTGAGTGAAGTCGAAATGTTTTCCATAGCAATTGGAAATG
>DASSWV010000187.1:0-3781 GCA_035704545.1 Pelobium sp. | reverse complement strand
AAAACTAGGTTCACTTGGCGCACTTGATCACTATAAGGAGCTCTTTGTTTGGCCAATTGTATCTTCTCTGGATTTATTTTAACCCACTCAAAATTGGTAGTAGCACATCCTGTAGCTAACAGTATCGCCAAAAAACCAAATACGTATTTCGCTGTTTTTATAATCATGTTATAAAATAGCTTAAGAGAACATTGTGCCAAAAGCTAATTATGCGTAAAACAACACATCTTACGCATAATCAGCTAATTTAAAATTTATTTATCGGTAATCATATACCCAAAAATCTACAGCAAATCAAAGCCGATGTCTTTTCTAAAGGTGGCACCATCATAATAAATACGGCCAGCGTCTGATGTTGCCTGTTGCAAAGCATCAAACATATTGTCCTGCAAAGTAGTAACTGCCAAAACTCTGCCGCCTTTGGTTTTTACAATGCCGTTGTCTAGCTCTGTGCCTGCATGAAAAACAATACTTTCCTTCACATTCTCTAAACCGGTGATTGATTTTCCGTTGATGTATTCTCCTGGGTAGCCGGCAGAAACCAGCATCACAGTTGCGGCGGTTTTATTGGATATTTTTAATTGGTAGCTGGCAATATTTTCATCGGCTACGGCCTTTAATAATTCTAAAAAGTCACTTTCAATCCTTGGTAAAACGCTTTCTGTTTCTGGGTCGCCCATTCTGCAATTGTATTCAATAACTTTTGGCTGCCCGTTAGTGTTCATCAAACCAATAAAAATAAAACCTTTGTAATGGATATTATCAGCTTGTAACCCTTTAATAGTTGGAATTACCACCAGTTCTTCTACCTTTTTTATAAAAGCATCATCTGCAAACGGAACCGGAGAAACCGAACCCATGCCACCTGTGTTTAAACCTGTATCGCCTTCGCCAATGCGTTTATAATCTTTTGCAGAAGGTAAAATCACGTAATCTTTTCCATCTGTAACCACAAAAACAGACAGCTCAATACCGGTCAAAAATTCTTCAATTACCACTTTTGAGCTTGCATCACCAAATTTTGCTTCGGCAAGCATCAGGCGTAACTCTTCCTGTGCTTCTTCTAAAGTAGTGCAAATTAAAACACCTTTCCCTGCGGCCAAACCATCGGCTTTAAGCACAACAGGCATTGGATGGTGCTTTAAATAAGTTAAGCCTTGTTTTAAAGTATCCACTGTAAAAGTTTGAGATGCAGCCGTTGGGATACCGTGTTTCTCCATAAAAACCTTTGAAAAATCCTTGCTTCCTTCCAGTTGCGCACCATCCTGTTTAGGGCCAATAACCGGAATAGATTTTATTTCCTCATCTGCCAAAAAATAATCATGAATACCTTTTACCAATGGTTCTTCTGGCCCTACCAAAACCAAATCAATGTAATTGGCCAACACAAATGCTTTAATACCAACAAAATCTGTAACTTTTAACGCTACATTTTTTCCGTAAGCACCAGTTCCCGCATTTCCGGGAGCAATAAAAAGTTGGTCGCACAAAGCGCTTTGGCTTATTTTCCAGGCAAAAGTACTTTCCCTTCCGCCCGATCCAAGTATCAAAATATTCATGCTCCAAAAATAGGATAAGATATGTACAACAAAAACGTAAATGTTAATTAAATAAAGTCTTTTTTCAGAAGCGTGTGTTTCTCGCAACATTTCGCAGCTTTAATAGTTACCTTTTTGGTTTAAACAACTACTATTTAAAACAGACAATCAAAGTATATCGTAAAAATACATCATAGCAATTTTTTGAACCAAAAACCAAAACGGTGCATTAACTTATTCTCATAAAAACCGGATAAAATGCTGTTAGATAGCTCTGGAGATATATTTGCCGATTAATGAATCCTTTAAAAAAACTGCTTAAAATGTTTCGGCGAAAGCTTAATCCTTAATATTTTGATAAACATTTTTGTAAATTGCCCGTTCGTAAAAAACGTAAGATCATGACAGATACATTAGCTATCAAGGTGACAAAAACTAGTTCATCAAAACTTTCGAAGGTTGATTTCGAAAATCTTCCTTTTGGTAAAATATTTTCTGACCACATGCTCACTGCTGATTATGCAGATGGCGAATGGAAAAATTTTGAAATAGTCCCTTATGGAAATATTAGTGTAAGCCCGGCAATGTCATCTTTACATTACGGACAAACTTTCTTTGAGGGCTTAAAAGCTTATAAGAACGACGATGGGAAAATATCAATTTTCCGTCCGGATAAAAACGCAAAACGATTCAATAAATCTGCAGACCGTATGTGTATGCCCGCTTTGCCAGAGGAACTTTTTATCCAAAGCATTGCCGCAGTGGTAGATATAGATAGAGATTGGGTGCCTAATAAAAAAGATTATACACTTTACATCCGTCCGTTTATGTTTGCTACCGATCCTTATTTAGGTGTAGCACCATCAACCACTTATAAGTTTATGGTTTTACTTTGCCCAACTGGTCAGTATTTCTCTAAAAATCTAAGTGTTAAAATAGAGACAGAATACACCCGTTCTGCCGAAGGTGGATTTGGATATGCGAAAGCAGCAGGAAATTATGCTGGTTCGCTCTATCCTGGTAAAAAAGCATTGGAACAAGGTTTCGACCAAATATTATGGACTGATGCAAAAGCCCACGAATACGTAGAAGAAATGGGCGCTGCAAATGCCATGTTTATAATTGATGGCAAATTAGTTACCCCATCAACCAGAGACACCATTTTAGATGGCGTTACCCGTGATAGCATCATCACTTTAGCAAAAGAGTGGGGAATGGAAGTTGAAGAACGTAGAGTTTCTGTTGCCGAAGTTTTAGAAGCGATAGAAAGTGGAAGATGCAGCGATGCTTTTGGAGCTGGTACTGCAGCTGTTATCGCATCTGTTGCGGATATTACCTACAACGGTAAAAAATATATCTTACCAAATCCTGATGAAAGCGTTTTCGCTAATAAAATGAGAAAAGCGATGGACGATATTAAATACGGCAGGGTTGAGGATACCCGAAACTGGAGTTATATAGTTTAACTTTTTTTAAAAGTACTTATGTAGGGTTGTTCAAACGAGCAACCCTTTTTTTATGTTTTAGAATTGAGTTTATGTCAAACAATACAGTTTAATGCTATGCTTGCATAATAATATTTTTTATATTTGGATGTAGAGATGTACAAATCAGCGATTACATCCACCTAATTATCATAACCTAAAAACCACCACACCATGAATTTTCAACTATCAGAAGAGCATTTAATGATACAGCAAGCGGCAAGGGATTTTGCGCAAACAGAATTGAAGCCCGGTGTAATTGAAAGAGACGAACATCAAAAATTTCCGACCGAGCAAATCAAAAAATTAGGCGAATTGGGTTTTTTAGGAATGATGGTTGATCAAAAATATGGGGGAGCTGGAATGGATACCATTTCCTATGTTTTGGTAATGGAAGAACTTTCTAAAATTGATGCTTCCGCATCTGTAGTGGTTTCTGTAAATAATTCGCTGGTTTGTTTTGGTTTAGAAAAATACGGTACGGAAGCACAAAAAGAGAAATATTTAAAGCCTTTAGCAACTGGCGAAAAATTGGGTGCTTTTGCATTATCAGAACCAGAAGCCGGGTCCGATGCTACATCGCAACATACAACAGCTATTGACATGGGCGATTACTATTTGTTAAACGGCACAAAAAATTGGATCACAAACGGAAGTTCTGCCTCTACCTATCTAATAATTGCACAAACTGACGCTACGAAAGGTAGTCGTGGAATAAATGTGTTGATTGTTGAAAAAGGAATGGAAGGTTTTACTATC
>DASSWV010000156.1:0-2108 GCA_035704545.1 Pelobium sp. | reverse complement strand
GTAACTAAAAAACTAAGTTTATCTTTAAAAGTAGGGACTGATTTAACAAATAGCAACTACTCTAGAGGCTCAACAGCAAGTATCTTCGGTACTATTTTATCTGCGAGTCCTGTGATGTCTCCGGTAGTTTATGAAGATAAGATTGTTAGGTTTACAGAGGGTGTTGCGGGTTCTTTTCAGAGATCAAACCCACCCTTGTATGAATTGTTAAACTACGGTTACAACACCAATTTTAGTAGCAACTTAAACACAAATTTAGCTGCTAAATATGACTTAAGTTCCGTTACAAAGGGTTTATCTGTAAGGGGGCAAGTTGCTTATGATAATTTTTACAACCAATCTGCACTCAGAAACAAAAGAATACCTCTTTATAAATTGGCTTATGACCCTAATGCTCAGAATTTCCAAGACTCTATTAAACCCCTTTTAATAGTAGAACAAACCGAAGGCCCGGTAAGTTTTGCAGGTGAAAGCTATGATAAAAACCAAAAAATATATGGCGAAGCTGCAATAGAGTACAAACGTTCTTTTGGCGACCATAATGTTTCGGGTTTGTTTTTAGGAACCGCAGAACGTCGTTATAACGGGAAAAACGAGTTGCCCTTTAATTATTTAGGTTTAGTAGGTAGGGTAACTTACAATTATAAAGGAAAATACTTAGGAGAGTTTAACATGGGCTATAACGGCTCAGAAAACTTTGCTGTAGGTAAGCAATTTGGTCTTTTTCCGGCTGGATCTATTGGTTACGTTTTAACGGAAGAATCCTTTATTCCTAAAAATGATATCTTAACCTTTTTAAAATTAAGAGCCTCTTATGGGCAGGTTGGAAATGATAAGTTGGGTGATAACCGGTTTTTATTTAGACCAGATGCCTTTAGAGTTGCTAACCAATATTGGTTCGGCTTAAACCAAAACAGGCAAACAGGTTATACAGAAGACCAGTTAGGGAATAACGATGTAACGTGGGAGGTTGCAACGAAACTAAATATAGGTGCTGATATTAATTTCTATAAAGATAAATTTTCATTGGTATTAGATTATTTTACCGAGGACAGGTCTCAAATTTTGTGGAATTTAAACGTACCTATTACGTTTGGTAACGCAGGCATAATAGCCCCTTACAATATAGGGCAAGCATCAAATAAAGGATTTGAAGTAGAACTAGGCTACAGAGATCAGGTCGAGGGAACTGATTTCGGCTACTCAATTAACGGAAATTTTTCTTTCGCTCGTAATAAAATCATTTATCGCGATGAGTCTCCAAAACCATTTCCCGGTCTTTTAGAAACAGGGAACAGAATTAACCAGCCAAAAGGTTTAGAAGCCTTAGGTATTTATAATACCTATGACGAGATTATCCAAGAAGGTATAACGTCCTCCTACGAACCAAATTTGAAACCCGGCGATATTAGGTACAAAGATCAAAACGGAGACAACATTATTGACGATAATGATAATGTGAATATTGGCAATCCGAATGTTCCAGAAATAACTTATGGGGTAAATTTCGGCATTACCTATAAAGGGTTTGAGTTGAATACTTTAATTCAGGGGGCAGATAATGTATCGGCATACTTGGTAGGTGAGTCTGTTTGGCCTTTTATAGCCGGAACCAAAAACGCGTTTGAAAACGCAAAAGAAAGCTGGTCCCAACAACGCTATGATGCTGGTTTGCCAATAAGTTTGCCAAGACTAACGGCTTCTCCTCAAGATAATAAACACAACTATCGTAGATCTTCATTTTGGCAACAAAACGCGGCCTACGTGAGGTTGAAAAACGTTGAGTTTGCTTACACTTTTAACACAAAGCTAATTTCTAAAATAGGGCTTAAATCTTTAAGAGTGTTTGTAAACGGTCAAAATTTATTAACAAAAACCGATATGAAATATTTTGATCCAGAGATTGCCAATTCTAACGGAGCGGTTTATCCGATGGTACGAACTTTTAATTTGGGTACAAACATTCAGTTTTAATAATCAATTACAATCATTATGAAACTTTCAAAAAATATATCAATGTTAATGCTGCTAGTAGCGGTAATTACATTAGCGTCCACAAATGGATGTAAAAAGTTCTTGGAACAGCCAGATGGCAGTTTTATCAATGC
>DASSWV010000398.1:0-7407 GCA_035704545.1 Pelobium sp. | reverse complement strand
GTAGCCATTAGCAGTTAGCCTTTCTTTATCTGCTCCACCTTTTAATAAGTATTTTTCAGCAGAAATTGCTCGCTTTTTAGACAGGTCCATATTATACGCTGCCTTACCTCTAGCATCTGTATGTGATCTTAGCTCTATATTTACATTTGGTGTATTTTTCATGAAACTCAAAACCTTTTGCAACTCAGGTTCTGCATCTTTACGGATATTGTACTTATCAAAATCATAGTAGATATTGTTCAGACGTACCAAATAAGCTTCTTCACCTTTTTCTACCTCAAACTTCACATTATAAACGGTTGATTCCGTTGCGCCTTTGGTCGAGATTTCTCCTTGCTGACGGTTGAAATATTTATCTACATCACCACGCACTATATAATCGGTTTCTGGCTCTAAATCAAATTTAAAAGTTCCGTTTTCATCAGATACCAAACTTTTCTCATTGCCAGTGCTTTTATTAATTAATACTACTTTAACGCCTTCAATTGGCAAGCCATCTTCCTTTTGCACCACTTGGCCTTCTACTGCATAAAACTTTTCTTTTGGGCGTTCGCTAAACTGGTAAATATCATCAGCACCTTTGCCACCAAACCTATTTGAAGACAAAAATCCAGTTAAATTATCATCAAAATAATAGATCCCAAAATCATCTTTTGGCGAGTTGATTGGCGCTTTCAAGTTCTCTGCCTCGCTCCAATTATCCTTAGCGCCATTTGCAGAAAATATATCCAAGCCACCAATGGTAATGTGCCCTTTAGATGAAAAATAAAGTTTTCCATCTTTTCTAACCGTGGGAAAAACCTCATCGTATTTGGTGTTAATTGCTGGCCCGCAGTTTTTAGGCTTAGTCCAACTATTACCCAGTTTCTCCGAATAAAAGATATCTAAGCCACCCAAAGTCCCTGGCATATCAGAAGCAAAGTATAATATTTTTTCATCTGGGCTTAAAGCCGGATGTTCTATAGAGTACTCAAAAGGTTGATTGTATGGAAAAGAAATCGCCTGCGACCAAATCCCATTCTGTTTAGTGCTATAAAAAATTGCATTTTTAAAAACAGCTTCTTTGCTAGAAGGTTTTTCATCGACAGTGGTAAGGCCGGTCTTGGTAAAATATAAAGTATTGCCATCAGCACTCAATGTTGCAGGGCCCGAGTGGTAGTTGTCATTGATCTGTTCTGGCATCAACATTAACTTCATATTGCCATTAAAAACGCTGTCGATATTTTCTGTCTGGTATAGTTTAAGGTATGGATTTCCTGTCCAGCCATATATTTTCGGCGATTTTTTCTCGTTAATTGGTTTGATAAATTCTCTATCCGAAACAAAAATAAATCCTTTACCATACGGAATAGGTGAAAAATCCGAATACTTAGTGTTGAATCCGCTTTCATTTACCACTTGGATATTAATGTTCGGGTTTTCTAACCAAATGCGGGCAGCATCGCAACTATTTGCTAATTTAACTGCTTCGTCACTTTGTGCTGGCACTCGCTCTGCATAAGTTAAATAACTACGCTTTGCCTGCTCATATTTTCCGTTTTCTTTTAAAGCGTCAGCGTAATAAATATAATTAATGGGATTAAACCCTGGGAATGTAAGCACTGTTGCGTAAGCTTTTTCCGCTTCAATAGAGTTATTGATAAATCGGTAACAATTTGCTAGTTTTTCTGCAACTTCAAGGGTTGGGTTTTTCTCCATAACCTTTTTGTAGATTTCCATCGCATATTTGTAATCGTATTTCTCATAATACTTATTTGCCTTACCTAAATCATCTGAAAACAAGGTAAATGGAACTAAGTAAATAATAGCACCTGCGCAAAATAGAATTAATAATAGCTTTTTTATTTTCATCGCCTTAAAAATATCTTGGTGAAAGTATGCGGTATTCTTTTTTACTTCCGAAGGTGTAGCCTATAGAGAGCTCATGTGAACCGTTATCAAACCCTTGTAACGACGAAACCGAATGGTCATAAGCATAGCCTAACCTAAAACCGCCACCTGCAAAAACCTCTAACAAACCCACCACCGCATCGGCGGCTTTAATATCCCCCACTGTGCTATTTTTTTTCCATAAGTTTACTGATGTTCTGTACGATGCACCTATCCAAACTTTTTCTCCTAAAAGAAAGAAATTATTGATATCTAAATTGGTTGGCCCTTTTGTATCTTCCTTAATCAAAAAAGAAGGTTTAAACTTCAAAAAATCGTTGACATCAATTAAGTAACCTCCGGTAAAAAAAATATGCCGACCCTGTTTAATTACCAGGTTTTTTGATGCGGTACTGTAATCTATTGCTTTAGAAAACAGGTTTGTTGCAGATAGACCTATGTAGAATTTATCTGTGCTAAAATGCACCCCTGTTCGGGCATCTGGAGCTATGAAAGATAGTTTTCCGCCATTGAAACTGGGGTCTGATGGATCATTAAACGTTGCATCACCATTGTTTAAAGTATACTGCCCTAGTCCAAGCCCTAAACCGAATGCCAAAGTGCCTTGTTCGCTGGTTTTAATCTTGTAAGCATAATTTAAATAGGCATTTGTTTGTCCTTGTATACCTATTTTATCGTTAACCACTGTTAACGCTAGGCCAACTTTATCATTGGCATAACTGCCATCTAAAACAAGTGATTGTGTTTTTGGTGCACCTTGCACCCCCACCCACTGACTTCTGTGTAAAGCGCTTAAATTTAAACTTCCTTTATACCCTGCATAAGCCGGGTTAATTACCAAAGTATTAAACATGTACTGGCTATACTGCGCATCTTGTTGGGCAACAGCATAAAAAGTACTTGCCAATAAAGCAAAGCAGATTATAGCACTTTTCTTTATTTTAATCATTCTTTAGCAATGTTATAAAGCCCTTATAAACCTTGGCTTCGTTGTTAATATTTACTTTTAATAAATAAAAATAAGTACCGTTATTTAAGCCTGCACCATCCCAAGCGTTTGCATCATTATAGCCTTTAACTTTAAAAACCTCACTGCCCCATCTGTTTAAAATAGTGAGTTC
Organism: Pelobium sp.; assembly: GCA_035704545.1. Taxonomy (GTDB): domain Bacteria; phylum Bacteroidota; class Bacteroidia; order Sphingobacteriales; family Sphingobacteriaceae; genus Pseudopedobacter. Next base: position 4,396 of record DASSWV010000398.1, on the reverse strand, counting down.
ATTATCCGGAAAAAGGTCGATGTTCTTAATTTCCCAGGTATCATTTCTTCCATCTCCATCAGGCGAGAAGCTATTAAAAATAGTGATTGGATCGTTAGTGGGTGTAATAAACGACATGGTTAAAGGCAAGTTGCTTACTGGTTCAAGTGTTGAAAGCGTTACTATTCTGCTATCTGGCTGTGTGGCAGACGCAGGACGTACATTTGATACACCAGCTTTTTCCCAAAGACCGAAATTTATCCATTTAACCAATTGGTTAAAATCACCATCTACCGTTTTATCAAATAAAAACTGATATTCAAGTGAGCTAGTTCCGGATTTCTGATCGGCTAGATAAAAGTATTTTGAATTGATCTCGTTTACATCAAAACGCTTAGAATCTCTATTGTAACCTTCGCTTGTTGGATCGGTGTTGACGAAACTCAACCCTATGGTATTGTCCAGATTGTCATTGGTCTTTATGGTTACCGGTCGATAAATTAATTCTCCAGTAATTTTTGAGCCAAGCGGAAAGCTATAGTCAGCTGCGGTATTTGTGTGGCGATATAGATAACCTTTTTTGTTGGTACTAATGAAGCCGCTAGTAAAGTTGATTGAAGTTACAGCAGACCCCAAAATCTCTAGGTTTTTATCTTCTAGGGCGAACTCTAAATCATTGATATTTAAAGTTGATCGTACATCAGCATCCGCAAGCAAGGTTTTAATCCCCGTTCCGGTTAAAATTAAATTTGTAAAAGCTGTTTTTTGAGTACCTCCGATAGTTTGGTCTGCTCCGTTTAAAGTTACGTTTCCGGTTGATGCCACTTGGAAAACACCCGATACATCGTTGTTAAACCAATTACCGCTTACGTTTATATCTCCAAAATTCAGAACTGAACCCGAAATGTTGCTGAAATCTCCGGTAACAGTTAAAGTTCCACCAGATTGTACCGAAACAATACTGCCATTATTTACAAACTGCGCAAAAGAAGGTGATATTCCAATGATGAACATCAACGCTGTATAAAAAGATATTTTATTTTTAATTTTCATTAATAAAATTAAAAAATAGCGATTTGGTAATTTCCTGCTACTAAAGTGGCCACACCACTTCCCCCGTTAAAAAACTTAACGGTTACTACACCTGGGGCACTTACCCAAGCTTGAGATATGACCAAACCATCGGCTAAATTGAACATTGGCGAACAAACAACCGCACTATTGGTACCTACACCGCTAAAGTCTAGAAAGTCTAATGTAGTTGAGCTTCCTGCCGGAACAATCTTTGAAGTACCTGTGACTTGCTTCTTATTTCTTTTATCAAAACTTAATCGAGTCCAAGCCAATAAAGGAGGAGGAAAACCACTCAATACACGCTGATAAGTATCGCCAGTTAGTTCATCCAGGTAAAGATCATTTAGCTTTGCGTTATCTAACCCAGCAGGCTGCCCTTGTCCGCTAAACCAAGTTATGCCTCCGCCTACCTCTTCCCATTTTGCACCATCCCAATAGTTAAATTTTGAATCCGAACTATTGTAAACGATTAATCCGTTTGCTGGTGTAGCAATAGCATCACGTTGCGCCACAGTTAACCGAGGCAACAAAACACCCTTACTGGTGGAAACAACATCTAAAACAGCACTAGCATCTGGATTTAAAGTCCCAACTCCAACAGAACCCTGTGCAAAAGTCAACTGACTGCACCCTAGCAACAAAATTGTGCCCAATACTATGGAGTAGAAAAACTTTAATTTTTTGTAGAAATATTGAGTAGATAGCGTTTTTTTCATATTGCTAAAAAGTTATTAACGTCAAGTTATAAACACTGTTAATATCTATAATCATTCGTAGTTATCGAATAAACAAAGATTATTTATAAAAAAGTATTAAATGACAAAAGTTTTCCACATTATGTTGTTAACATCTACAAGCAGAATAAATTTATGCTGGTAAGTGTATTTTTCATACTTTAGCTGGATTATTACAAAATTGACTATGACATTAGAAAACGACGATTTAAAACGTATGGCCTCTCAAGTAAGAAGAGACATTGTACGTATGGTTTACGAATGCCAATCTGGGCATCCGGGAGGTTCTTTAGGCTGCACTGATTACTTGGTTGCTTTATATTTTAAAGTGATGAAACACGATCCTTCCTTTGATATGGATGGTATCGGCGAAGATCTTTTCTTTTTATCCAACGGTCACATTTCCCCTGTATTTTACAGCGTTTTAGCTAGATCAGGTTATTTTGACATCGCCGAACTAAAAACTTTCAGAAAATTAAATTCAAGAGTGCAAGGCCACCCAACCACTCACGAAGGTTTGCCTGGAATTAGAGTTGCATCTGGTTCATTGGGGCAAGGCTTATCTGTGGCTATTGGCGCTGCTTTAGCGAAAAAATTAAATAACGACGACCGTATTGTTTATACTTTACAAGGTGATGGCGAGTTGCAAGAAGGTCAAAACTGGGAAGCTGCAATGTTTGCTCCGTTCAACAAAGTAGATAATTTAATTTCTGTGATTGATGTTAACGGACAACAAATTGACGGCCCTACCGATAAAGTTTTAGGCCTGTTAGACTTAGAAGCCAAGTTTTTAGCTTTTGGTTGGCTAGTAATGAAAATGGACGGCAACAACATGGCTGAAGTGGTAAGCACTTTAGAACTTGCAAAATCTAAAACCGGAAACGGAAAACCAATCATGATTTTGATGAAAACAGAAATGGGATCAGGTGTTGATTTTATGGAAGGTTCGCACAAATGGCATGGTGTTGCTCCAAACAAAGAGCAATTGGCAGACGCCCTAAGTCAGTTGGAAGAAACTTACGGAGATTATTAGTTTTAAGTTAAAAGTATAAAGTCAAACACTGAATTACTGAACATAAAATAAATGAAATCTTGCGCAGCATCCTTGAACTCAAAAACATAAAATAAAAAAACGTGAAAAACTGCGTAGCAATCTTGAATGCAGTTAGATAAAAGTATAAACGAATGAAAAAATACACATATACAGAAAGTAAAGATACCCGCTCTGGTTTTGGAGCTGGACTTTTAGAAGCTGGTAAAAAGAACGACCAAGTTGTGGCACTTTGTGCGGATTTAGTAGGTTCATTAAAAATGCAGGAATTTATCAAAGCTTTTCCAGAAAGATTTGTACAGGTAGGTATTGCCGAAGCAAACATGATGGGCATTGCAGCAGGTATGACGATTGGTGGTAAAATCCCTTTTACAGGAACATTCGCTAACTTTTCTACAGGAAGGGTTTATGATCAAATCCGTCAGTCCATTGCTTACTCTGATAAAAATGTTAAAATCTGTGCATCTCACGCTGGTTTAACTTTAGGAGAAGATGGTGCAACTCACCAAATTTTAGAGGATATTGGGATGATGAAAATGTTACCGGGGATGACCGTAATTAACCCTTGCGACTATAACCAAACCAAAGCTGCTACAGAAGCTATTGCTGAATTTGAAGGTCCAGTTTACCTACGTTTTGGCCGTCCGGTTGTTCCTGTTTTTACAGATCCGGATCAAAAATTTGAGATTGGTAAAGCTTGGATGGTAAACGAAGGAGCTGATGTAAGTATTTTTGCGACCGGCCACTTAGTTTGGGAAGCAATTTTAGCTGGCGAAAAACTAGCAGAAGAAGGTATTGATGTAGAAATCATCAACATTCACACCATTAAACCTTTGGATGAAGAAGCTGTATTAAAATCTGCTAAGAAAACCGGTTGCGTAGTAACTTGTGAGGAACATAACCGTTACGGTGGCTTAGGTGAAAGCATTGCTCAGTTGTTATCAACAAAACACCCAACTCCAATGGAGTTTGTAGCGGTAGATGATAGCTTTGGCGAAAGCGGTAAACCTGAAGAGTTGATGAAAAAATATGGCTTAGATAGCAGCAACATTATTGAAGCTGTTAAAAAAGTAATGAAAAGAAAAATAATTTTAACAACAAGTCGTTGAACAATAAGCCGAAGCACATTTCCTTCGGCTTATTTTTTATAGCAAAATGGCAGTAGAAGATTCTGTAATCCTTCAGAAATTTGAAGACGAAAAAACTCGACACGAGGCTTTCTCCCTATTGCTCCAAAAATACCAGCAAAAAATTTATTGGCACATCCGTCGCATGGTTTTAAACCATGATGATGCGGATGATTTAGTTCAGGATGTATTCATCAAAGTGTGGAAAAACTTGGCTAAATTTAGGCAAGATGCGCAGCTTTACACTTGGCTTTACCGCATTGCAAGCAATGAGTGTATAACATTCCTAAACAAAAAGAAAGCAAAAAACAATGTTTCGCTTGACGGACTTCCAGAACAGCTAACCAACAATTTAAACGAGGAAAATTACTTCTCGGGCGATGCTATTCAGAAAAAATTACAGCAAGCATTGCTTACACTTCCCGAAAAAC
>DASSWV010000122.1:0-5011 GCA_035704545.1 Pelobium sp. | reverse complement strand
TCGCACTTTTTATTGCAGTGTATGGATTATTTGGCCTTTATTGATGTTTACCACGAGCGAATAAAAATGTTCCATGTTAAAGATGCGGAGTTTAACCCCACGGGGAAACAAGGCGTTTATGGAGGTTACCAACCGTGGATTGACCGAGCCGGGCGATTCCGCTCTTTAGGCGATGGCCAGGTTGATTTTAAATCGATTTTTAGTAAAATGGCGCAATACAATTTTGCTGGATGGGCAGTTTTAGAATGGGAATGTGCTTTAAAACATTCGGAAGATGGCGCAAAAGAAGGAGCGGAATTTATCAAAAACCATATCATTAGAGTTACGGATAGAGCATTCGATGATTTTGCCGCAGTAGAAAAAGATGACAATTTAAATAATCGGATTTTAGGTTTGTAAACAGCGCTGAATCCATATTAAAAACCAGACATCAAAAAAAAATGATCATTCGGAAGTTAAGCTTCCTCTTAAAATAATCACGTGAAAACATTAATATGCACCGAGCCCGGAGCTTTTGAATACGGAACAGCTCAGCAACCACAAATTCAAAAAGACGGCGCAATTATCAAAATAAAAAGAATAGGCATTTGCGGAACAGATTTACACGCCTTTGAAGGCACACAGCCATTTTTTAGTTACCCAAGAATTTTAGGCCACGAATTATCTGGAGAGTTAGTGGATTTTGATAATGCACCGGGTTTTACAAAGGGAGAAGCGGTAACATTTATCCCTTATTTTTCTGACGGAACATGTATCGCTTGTAGAAGCGGTAAATCAAACTGCTGCTCAAATATTAAAGTTTTTGGGGTTCATGTGGATGGCGGTATGTCGGAGTATATCCAAATCCCGTCTAAGTATTTATTGCATGGTGAAGGTTTAAGCTATGATGAGTTGGCATTGGTTGAGCCTTTGGCAATTGGTGCACACGGCGTTAGGCAGGCAAATGTAAAAAAGGATGAATTTGTTTTAGTGGTAGGGGCGGGGCCAATTGGTTTGGGAACAATGGAGTTTGCCCGGATTGCAGGTGCAAAAGTAATTGCATTGGATGTAAACGATAGTCGCTTGCAGTTCTGTACAGAAAAGCTAAACGTTGATTTTACTATAAACGCACTTTCAGAAAATGTGAGCGAAAGATTACTGGAAATTACCAATGGAGATATGCCCACGGTAATTATTGATGCAACCGGAAACCTAAAAGCAATAAACAATGGCATAAATTATTTAGCCCATGGTGGCAGATTTGTGTTGATTGGCTTGCAAAAAGAAGCTTTTTCGTTCAATCATCCCGATTTCCATAAGCGGGAGACCACCTTAATGAGTAGTAGAAACGCTACAATAGAAGATTTTGAACATGTTATCCAATCCATGAAAAATGGTTTAGTGAACCCTCAAACTTACATTACCCATCGTGTGGATTTTGACGATGTAAAAAGGGAGTTCCCTAACTGGCTTGACCCGAAAAATGGAGTAATCAAAGCAATGGTAGCAATTGAATAATTGAAATAAGGTATTAATAGTGCAACTCTGTATAAAAACATCCTTTAAAATGAAAATCGCATTAAGACGTTAATTCTTAATGCGATTACTGCCATTTCTAAAGCTTTTTTAAAATAGTTTGTTTTTTATCTTTTAACAGGGATTAAAGCATCTTTAATCGGTTTTACCCATTCATCTTTAGCAATATCATAAGCAATAAAATCAGAATCAAACTGCCAGTAGCTCCAGCTCCAATTTCTGGCTTCCGCTTGTCTAGCCACATAATCCGTCCAAATAGATCTAGATTTCATGTCTCCTTTGTCGTACGCACCAAACTCGCCCAAGGTTAAGGGTCTTTTGTTTTCTAAGCTCCATTTTTGAGCCCTATCAAAATCCGCGTTAACTGCTTCCTTTTCTTCTTTGGTTCCGGTCCAAGTTATGCCACTAAAACCTTTGCTTTTAGACCAGGGTGCACCTTGGTGCGTAAATTTCATAGGACTGTAATAGTGGATTGCCACAATAATATTTCTGTCGTTTTCTGGCAAAACCAAATCTTTTAAATAATTGATTTGATTGCCGTAAACAGTACCAATTAATAGTGTCCTGTTCGGGTTTGATTTTCTGATGATCTCATAAGCTTCTTTGTGTATTTGATTCCATAATTTTGGATCCATATTTGGCTCGTTGGCTATCTCAAATACAACATCTTGCGGATAGTCTTTGCAGTGTTCGGCAATTTGTTTCCACATGGCTAAAAGCATGGGTTTGGTTCCAATAGGATCTTTTTCTATTGCGCCATGTTCATGAAAATCCACAATAGTCATGAGCTTGTTTTTTAAAGATTGTTCTATAACCCAGTCCAGCGTTTTAAAAAACTTCGGCTGTATAGTGTAAGCCGAATCTTTCATGTTAAAGCGGAAAGGACTAATTTTTATCCTCACGTTATCAAAACCAGCTTCTTTAATCAACTTAAAATGTTTTTCTTGCATTCTGGCTTTAGAAAAATCATCCCAAATAGGGTCGTAGCCAATAATATTTAAGCCTCTGCCCATTTTGGCATTTTGCTTAAAAGCATAATCTTTGTTTTTCGTTTCTTGAGAAAAAACACTAGTACTCATTATTATGAATAATAGCATAAGGCATTTTCTAGTCTTCATCATATTAATTTGTTTATGGGTAAACGTTTTCAATAGCGGTTTGTAGGTATCCAAGCATTTGAAGCACCAAATTAAATGGATCATAAGGCTTGCCACGCACCAGCAAGGTTTCCACAGGTAAGTAGCCTTTGTAACCACCTTCTTTTATAATTTTAATTAACTTGTTATAATCTGTTTTAATTGGACTGCCTATCTCATACGGACTTTCTTTAATCTGCCAATTGATGGCATAAGGTACCATTTCGGCAATATCTTGATAAGGGTCTTCGCTTCTAAAGTTGCCTGTATCAACAATTAAACCTGCCCATTTAGAGTTTACACCATCCAGTACGTATTTGCACTGCTCGGCAGTTTGTAGCATGTCTCCATGGTTTTGGATGCCAATTTTTACATTGTATTTTTCGCCAAAAGCAGCACATTCTTTATAACTTACAATCATCCAATCTGCAACTTCTTTCCATTTGTTTTCATAGCCTTTTGGTATTTCGCCAGAAAACAGGCGGACGACCGGCATCCCCATTTTTGATGCAGCTACAATCCATTCTTTTGCCAGCGCAACACCTGCCGCTCTAACTTTGGGGTCTGGCGATGCAAAATTATTCCTAATTCCTGTACCGGTAAGTGTAATGCTTAATTCTGCTGCCTTATCTTTAAATTTTTTAAGATATTCATCTGATGGTACTTTAGGGTAAGTAGGAAAAAAATAGGCCGTAGGATCAAGTCCTTTGATATGGTTGGCTTTGCACCAATCCAGCAAATTGAAAAGAGAGTAGAGTTGCTGTTTATTTCTATCATCTCTAGCCATCATCAAATCATTAAAAGAATAAGCATTTAACGATGGAATTAACGGATAAGTTTTGGGGTCTTTTTGTGCTAAAGCTGTGGTTGAAAACAGTGCTAATGTTAAGCAGGCAACAGCAAATCTTTTTAAACGGAGTATTACTTTTGCTTTTGATTGTTTCATGTTTATATAATTTAAGTTTTTATTAAAAGGTTCCGTTACTTACAAAAGCTATTTTTTTACTGTCCGGAGACCAGCTTGGAACATTTAAACTCCCTTGCCCGCCATATAAATAAGAAATTACTTTAGGCTGTCCGCCTTCAACTGGCATTAGTTTAATGTAAACTCTTTCGTAAAATGGGTGTTTATCTGCTGGAACTTCTTTAGGAAAGGAAATGAAAACCAGCCATTTTCCGTCTGGTGATACGTGTGGAAACCAATTGTTAAACTCATCAAACGTTAGTTGAGTTTGGTTTTTACCATCCGCATCCATTTTCCAAATTTGCATTTTCCCTGTTCTGGTAGAACAAAAGTAAATGGTTTTCCCATCGGGCGAATATTCAGAACCATCATCTAATCCTTTGGCTGTTGTAAGTTGCGTTTCTTCACCACCTTGTGCAGGTATTTTGTAAATATCGAATTCGCCATTACGTTCGCCAGTATAAATTAAAAACGAGTTATCGGGCGACCAGCCGTGGAAATAAGAGGGACTTTTATCAGTAATTCTTTTTGGTACACCACCGGTAACGGGTAAAGTGTAAACTACAGATTTGCCACCATCTTCGGTATGGCTACTAATTCCAATTTGTTTACCATCAAAAGAAAGTACGTGGTCATTATTGTTTTTGATAGCAAAACCGGTGTTTAAAACGGTAGAAGTTCTGCTGTTAATGTCAAAATTGTACAATTTCCCTTCCTGGTTGTAAATTAAAGTTTTTCCGTCTGGTGTCCAGTTTGGTGCCTGAAAAGAACCCTTGTAACTTGCTACAACTTCTCTGTGGCCAGTGGCAACATCCATAATTTCTAAAGCACTAGGCAAATAATCTTTGTACTGAATGAGATTGGCTGGTGCAGGACTGAAAATTCTGGTGTTGCTAAATTCTGCTTCTTCTACAAATTTATTAGTATGCGGGCAAACAAAAAGTCCGGCAAAGGTGGTTTCTCCTAAATCAATATCATTTAACACTTCTGTTTGGTAAACATCGCCAAAATGAGCAACGGACATGGTATAAGTATTTCCTTTTTTCTCTAATTGTAAAACATCCGGATCTTTAATCGTCATTTTAATTTCCTTCATTATTGCGCCAGTAGCGGTTCTGTATTGGAAAGAAGTTAATCCATCGCCATGTACGGTACAAACGATGGTTGCCGAGTTTGGAGCATTTGAAGTCCTAATCATTAATCCCGCTTTGCGGTGCAATTCATGCCCTTCGCCAATAAATTTAAACTGTGTTTGAATGATGAAATCGCCATTCATTTTTTTATTTAAAAAGGAAACACTGTCTTGCCCAAACCAAATATTAGAACCGGTTCCGCTAATTCGATAGGTTTGTGATGGTTCATGATAACTTGCCGAACCTTTTATTTTTGGTTGCCC
>DASSWV010000106.1:0-4829 GCA_035704545.1 Pelobium sp. | reverse complement strand
ATGGCGTTTAATCTAATGATTGATTCTCTCTAGAAGCTACTTCTAACAAGGTTACGTATTCTGCAGGAGTCAAATCGTTAAAAAAGAAATTTATAGGGTTAATTGCTTTGCCAGATTTATAAACTTCGTAATGACAGTGCGGCCCGGTTGATGCACCAGTATTGCCAACATAGCCAATAACGTCGCCTCTTTTCACACGTTGCCCTCTTTTAACCTTAAACTTGCTCATGTGGGCATACTTTGTTATATAGCTATATCCATGATTGATTATTATTCTATTGCCATAGCCGCGTTCTGCACCTGCCGCAATGACCACGCCATCACCAGTAGCATAAATAGGAGTGCCAATGGGTGCTGCAAAATCTATCCCATCATGCATTTTTCTTATTTTATAAATAGGATGCATCCTATATCCAAAACCAGAAATCGACCGTAGTTTTCTGCTGTCAATTGGCTGAATTGCCGGAATGCTGGCCATCATCTTGCTTTTCGAGTTTACTGCTTTAGTTAGTTCATCGTAAGATTTAGACTGTACATAAAGTTGTTTAGAAATAATATCTAGCTTTTTGGTGGTTTCTATCATCAAGTTGCTGTAATCATAGTTTTCAAGATTTTTGTACCTGTTGACTCCTCCAAATCCAGCATTTCTAACTTCGAGGGGGATGGGTTCGGCTTCTAAAATCACCCGGTAAACATTGTCATCTCGGTCTTGTAAATCTTTCACTACTATATCAATCTGTTTTAGCCGGTTCTGTAGGATTTCGTACTGCAAACTAAGTGAACTGATCTCTCTTTTAAGCTGCTTTTCTTTCGGCGAATCTAAAAATGTATAGGCCAAAGCAATTATCACAAAAGAAAAAACCAAGGCGGTTGATAAAAAGCCTAGGCCTTTTAAAATTTTAAGCCCCAAGCTTAGCTTAACTTTTTCATATTTAAGTGTTTGAGAATTAAAATAATACTTCGTTTTAGCCATTAATGATGTATTTGTGGGTTTCCTTTCCGATGCATGGCAAAGGTAAATAAAAAATTAAAACGTAAGTTTTATAAATAAAATATAAAGTCTCAAAATTTATCACAAAACAAAAGTATACTCAAAATTGTACTGGTTGGATTTTAGATAAAAAAAAAGCACCGTCAGTTGACGGTGCTTTTTAAATTCTTTAAGATTTTTTCTTATTGAGCAGCAGTAGTATCTACAGCAACCATTGAAGAATCACCAGCAACTGTATCAACAGCAGCAGTATCAACAGTGATTGAATCCATAGAAATAGAAGTTGAATCTGCACTTTCGTCAGTAGCTTTGTTTGAATTACAAGCAACAACTGATAAAGAGATTGCTAAAGCGAAAAATCCGAATTTGAATAAGTTTTTCATGTTAATTTGTTCTTTTATTTTGTGATTAATTTAACCTTAATGCCTAAAAATTAAAAAGGTAACCCTGTAACACTAAAAAAAACATCTTTTTTTTGAAATAACTTGTAATCAGTTAAAAATCAACTAAATTGAATCACTGATTAATAATGTAAAAATTATTTTTTTTTACGGGATAAGGGTTACAATTTAGCGAAAACAGTATTAAATAGTGAGCAAAAAGATAAAACATTCAATACCAACAGATAATGAAATTATTTTAGGCATATTAAATAATTCATCTTCAACACTTGTATATCTTTACAAGGCTTACTACCCGATGATTTTACAATTAATCATCAACAACAGCGGGAGCGAGCATGATGCAAAAGATATCTATCAGGAAAGTATAATTATACTGCATGATAAAATTAAGAGTGGCGATTTTGAATTAACAAGTAAACTTAAAACTTTTTTATATTCTGTTTGCAGAAGGCTTTGGTTGAAAAAGTTAAGTCATAAAAGTAGATTTAGTGAAAATATAAAGGATTATGAAGATCATTTTGAAGTGGAGTCAGATTTGGCCCAACACGAAGAAAAAGATCAACAGTTTCTTTTAATGAACAGCGCATTAGCCCAGTTGGGTGAACCTTGCAAAACAATTATTGAGGATTTTTATATCCACAGTCAATCAATGCAAGATATTTGTGAAAAATTTGGCTATACCAATGCAGATAATGCAAAAACACAAAAATATAAGTGTTTGCAACGGTTAAAAAAATTGTTTTTTAATCTAAAATAGAAAACATGAAAAGTGAAATAGATTTAATCAAGAAAATTGAAGCTTACTATTATCAGGAGATGACAGCGGAAGAGGTTGTTGCTTTTGAGGAAGAACGAAAAAGTAATGTCGATTTAGATCATAAAGTAATTGCACATTTAGATTTTCTGAAAACCTTGAAATCTTTTGGAGAAGTGCAGGCGTTAAGAGTTGCCATGAACCAAATCCACGATGAAATGGATATTGATGTTTTGGTTGACGAATACAAGGAAGTGCCAACTTTACTTTCTGTTCTCTGGGTGAAATATCGTAAAAACTTAGCTGTTGCTGCAACAGTAGCTATTTTCATGACTTTAATTACGCTTTTTTCAACTGGTCAGTTTGATGCTAATCAACACGGCTCAAACTATAGCGAACTTAAACGAGATATGGAAAACATCAAACGTTCGCAAACTGCGCTGATAAGAAACATTAATACCACTAAACAACCGAAAGATATAATCCAGTATAGCGGAACAGGCTTCGTGTTGTCATCAAACGGATATTTACTAACTAATTATCACGTTATTAAAGGAGCAGATTCGGTTTATGTTCAGAACAATAAAGGAGAGTCTTTTAAGGTGGAGACCTTGTACATAGACCCTGATTTTGATATTGCTGTATTGCAGATTGTAGATTCAGCATTTAAAAATTTAGCACCTGTCCCTTATACTTTTAAAAAAACAAACTCTGATTTAGGAGAAGATGTTTATACTATTGGTTACCCTAAGGATGATGTGGTTTACGGGAAAGGATACTTGAGTTCATCAACCGGTTTTGGTGGAGATTCGATAGCTTATCAAATATCAATCCCGGTTAACCCAGGTAATTCTGGTGGCCCTTTAATGGACAGCAAAGGTAACGTGATTGGGATCATAAGCGGTAAACAAACGCAAGCTGACGGCGCTGCATTTGCAGTAAAATCAGATTTCTTGTTACGGGCTGTTAATAGCATCTCACAAGATTCATTAAAGCAGAAGATAAGCATTAGCAAGAGAAATACGTTAGCGGGTTTAAATCGTACGCAGCAAATCAAGAAAATGCAAGACTATATATTTATGGTTAAGGTATATAATTAGAACTGAGGACTGAGGTGTTTTAATTTAAAAGTCCTGCCGAAGCAGGACTTTTTTTATGGATAAAATATCAGCATTATCATCTTCTAATTTAGTTAGCGATAATTTGTAAATCGAATGTCAAAAAATGAGTAAAAAAATTAAGAATAAGAGAATATAACATAAGCGATAAGCCTAAATTAATTGAGATTTTACACTTAAACGTACCTGAATATTTTGAAAAGAGTGAAGTTGAAGATTTTTACGCCTATCTGGACAAGGAAGTTGAAAAATATTTCATAGCAGAACTTGATGAAGAAATTATCGGTTCAGGAGGGATTAATTTTGAAGATGGTTATAAGGTCGGAAAAATCAGTTGGGATCTTATTAATCCGAAATTTCAAAGAATTGGATTGGGAAGCAAATTGTTAATACATAGGATTGAGTTACTGAAATCAATGAATAGTATCGAAGTGATTTTTGTAAGAACATCTCAACTTGCCTATAAATTTTATGAGAAAAATGGGTTTCTTTTAAAAGAAATCCATAAAGACTATTGGGCTGAAGGATTTGATATGTATAAAATGATTTACGAAGAAAACTGATTTGATTAATCTAGCTGTTAATTTTCAGCGGTCATAAAAAAAGACCTAGTTTCACCAAGGTCTTTTATCATTAAATAAATTGATCGCTAACTATTGAAAAGTTATTTCATAAGGTAGTTTAGCTTGTAAGCCGCTCATATTGCTGACTTCTTTAATTTTCTGATAATACTGATAGCTTTTTCCTAATTCCTGTTTTACGAAGTAAGTTTTGATTTTCTCATCCGAATTACCAATTAAGCCCATTAAACCACTTTTTATCTCTGGATAGTTGACAATCTTATAATCTTTTAACTTCGCTTTTTTGGCTGCTGCCGCAATCGCATCATCTATGTGGCCAAGCTTATCTACTAATTTTAGTTTTACAGCCTGTTCCCCTGTCCAAACGCGACCTTGACCAATGCTATCCACATAAGACTGGGTTAGCTTTCTTCCGTCGGCAACACGTTTTGTAAAGTCACTGTACGTTCTGTTGACTTCATTTTGTAGAATCATTTTTTCAGCGTTATTCAGCGGACGGGTTACGCTTCCCAAGTCTGCAAATTCGCCGGTTTTTACACCATCAAACGTGATACCCAACTTGTTATTGAAAAAACCTTTCATGTTTGGGATTATTGCGAACACACCAATGGAACCTGTAATGGTGGTTGGTTCGGCAAAAATCTCGTCTGCAGCACAGGCAATATAATAGCCGCCAGAAGCTGCATAATCTCCCATAGATACGACCACAGGCTTTGCTTTTTTAGTTAAAATTACTTCTCTCCAGATCACATCCGAAGCTAAAGCACTGCCGCCAGGGCTATTTACTCTTAAAACAACGCCTTTAATTTTTTTGTCTAGTCTCGCTTTCCTTAGTGCCCTTGAAATTCCTTCGGAACCGATAGAAGCTTCATCGCCTTCTCCACCGCTAATATCGCCATTAGCGTAAATAACCGCTATTTTATCAGACGCTGAATTTGTTTTTTGGATACTTTCAGCATAACCAGTAACGCTAACCGTAGT
>DASSWV010000394.1:0-2864 GCA_035704545.1 Pelobium sp. | reverse complement strand
ATCAGAAGAAACTCTACAGATCAAAAAGATTTATTTTACGCTCATGTTGGTGGCATGGATTTGTTTGCAAGAGCTTTGGTAACTGCGGATAACATCCTACAAAAATCTGATTATAAAAAAATCAGACGCGAAAGATATGCTTCTTTTGACAACGGAAAAGGTGCAGAATTTGAAGCTGGTAAATTAAGCTTAGAAGACTTAAGAAATTACGCCGCTGAAAATGGCGAACCAAAAACCATTAGCGGTCAGCAAGAGTTTTTAGAGAATTTGATTAATAGGTATATTTAATTTTTGCACCCGTCATTGCGAAGCTACAGCGCTGGGATTAGCATAAAGGCGCTGTGGCAATCTGTTGGTTCATTTTGCAATAGCCAAGGTTTACCGCCTGCGCTTTAGAAAAAGGGCTCAACGTCTGTAGCTTGCAGATTGCCACTCCGTTGCACTCCTCCTCGTAATGACGGGAAAAAAAATTTAGTTATCCCAATTAAATCCGGGCATCACAAAATAAACTACCTCCCAATATCCGTAAGAAAGGGCCATATACAATTTAAAAGGACCTTTAAATATAATAGTTTCAGAATTCTCTAAAATTGCCGTGTAAACCAAAAAGCCTTCAGCATGTCCCATACTGGTTCCCTCTTCCGAAAGTTCAAAAGAAACCTCGTCGATAACATAATCTAGATTGTTGAACCTTTGATAAGATTCAAAAAAGCGCACTAACTTGCTAGATAACTGTGCTATCGATATGACTGTATCTTGGGCTGTAATTATGTCAGAAGCCAACTCATGCCCTAATCCATCGACATCCCTATCGATCCAGTGTTCCAAAAAATCTTTTGTGATCCTTTCAATATCCGCTTTGTGGTTAGGATGAAATTCTTCATAAATAAAAACCGAGGTACCAAAATCATTGTTTTTTTCTATTTCTTGCATTAGCAATTCCTCGGTGATAAACCTGTAAATCACCTCATCAGGATAAGGTCCATCGCAAATGTCCAAACGTATATCATTTTGCCCAAGTACCGCAATAAGCTCATTTAAGGCATTGGAAACTTCTGCCTCAGACTTTAATTCGCTGATTGGTTGAAAATCTGGCTTATTTATCCTTTGGTAAATAGTGACGTATTCTGCTTTAGCATGGTTTTCTTCAAATGCCAACACATTTTTTAGAAACGAGTTTTCAATTTCGGGAGGCAATACATTTTCAGAAAAAAAATTAGCCCCAAACTGCGCATTCATTTTTAACTTTAAAAACTCATTTTCAATTTTAGCGTTTTCATTAGGGTCGGTTGAAAACTGTTCCTCATTTTCCATAGTCTAAAAATATAAAAAAAATCCTCAGTTGGTGTGGGAAAAAATGTTTAAAATACAGGCCTTTTCTTTTGATCTTACGAGTTGAATTTAACTTAAAATAATTCTTTTGCCTCCACACCTAAAGCAGTTGCGATTTTTAAAATTGTGGTAAGTTTTGGGTTTATCTTACCAATTTCTATCCGATAAATCTGCGAAAGCTCGATTTCTGCAATATTAGCAAGTGTTTGCATAGAGATGAAAAAAGGGTTTGCATGGTATTCCGTGACCAAGAAAGAATTTTGAATGATAGAGGGAGTGAAGGATAGAGTTAGTTCATTGGTCATTTGCTGACTAGTCAATAGTGAATGTGGGATTTGTCATTGGGTTGACACAGTTTAAAAAGGGTCGGTGAACGTAGCGAGAAGCCATTAACAAACAGATTGTCGTTTCGCCCCTTGCACAGCCTAGTGCTTCGCTCATCACAATGAAAGGTGAAGGAGGGGCAGTGATGTTAATGGAGGTAACGGGGGCAAGAAACACCATTACGCAGAGCCACGCGATAAGGAGCGTTGGGTCGGTAAAACGCCGAGCCGGGAGTCTGGCCTTGTGGGATGAAGGATCGTTTTACCTTGTCTTTTGAATACTTTTTTGGCTAAGAAAAAGTATTGAGCCCCGCGGCGGCGAGCGGGAAGCGTACAATTCATAGAACAACTTCCAAGAGAAGGATAACCAGTAATCAAGCAATAAACAACAGATTGTTACTTCGCCCCAATACACCACCGAGCGCTTCGCTCATCACAATGACGTAGAGCGGCGGGTCATTACTTAATCCCCACTACCCTTGTTGGTGTATCTTTCCCGCTTATTATAGAGCCAGAACTAATTGCAATAGCTTTGATGATCTCCGTGATATTTTCTACATCCACTGTTTCAAATTCATCGTCTACAGAATGGTATAATTTATCCGTATCTATCTGGACAGATGAAATGGTATGTGCCGGAACGCCTAACCTCGCCAGCGTAGCATTATCAGAACGGTAAAAAAGATTTTGCTTTGGATAGGGATCGGGATAGAATTTAAAATTGGTTCCCTTCAGGTTTTCCTGTAAGATTTTACCGAAGTCGGAATGCTCATAACCTGTAATGAAAGCATTGTGTTTTCCAAATTTCGACTCCTTCCCTATCATCTCAATGTTAAACATCGCCACTACCTCATCCGGATTTAGCTGTTTAGAGAAATACTGCGAACCATATCCGCCAATTTCTTCGGCTGTAAAAGCGGCAAAAATTAAAGTTCGTTCATTGTTTTGCTGTTGTGCAAAGTACTTCGCCAGCTCAATTACCGCAGTCACACCACTGGCATCATCATCCGCTCCGTTTGCAATCGAATCTTGTCCTACTGCCTCAATAATGCCCAAATGGTCATAATGTCCACTAAATATCACATATTCATCCGGTTTTGATTCGCCTGGCAACACTCCTACTACATTCAACATCGGTACACTAGAGATTTCGTTAGTAAAAGTGAGTGAAAGACTCGTGACTTCTGAATTTTGTAGGAGGTAAATGAT
>DASSWV010000064.1:0-8669 GCA_035704545.1 Pelobium sp. | reverse complement strand
ATTTATAACCCATTACTCTTCCCTAAAACACATTATGGTTATGCGGATTATAAATCTGCATTATTTTAAGCAAGCAAATTTCGTTATTTATTTTTTTGGGAAATACTACCCTGGTTCGAGTCCGAGACTCTCATCTATTATTCAATCCTTAGAGGCGCTCCGCTAAACTGTAAGGACAGAAGGGGTATGAATAGTTTTTAAATGTTATTTAAAATTCATCACAAAACTACCAGCAGAAATTGTTTTAACAGCCCCTGCTTCATTTTTAAGTTCAAAGCTAAATGTGCCTTTTATCGTTCCAGCATTGAAATCAGTAACAACTAGAGTTCCTGAAGTCCCATTATAGGTCCCGGCTATATCTGTCATATCGGGCATATAAATTGGGCTGACTTCTTGACTTGCAACACTATATGATTTTTTGCCTTTTAACTCGAAAACAACTGCTGTAAGACTCTCAATTTTAGAACCTATTAACATACCGCTAAGTGAAAACATACCGGTTTCTTTATTATATGTTCCGCTAGTAGATGTACTCGGCATTGATTTTGAAACATTGTCAACTTTAAAATTTATAGTAACATCGCTTACGTCCGTTGTTGGTCCGGTGTCTGGTATAGGATCTGTTGGAGTTGGGTCTGTTGGAGTTGGATCTGTCGGTGTAGGAGTTGTGGGTGTAGTACTTCCACCTGCTGAATTTAGAGGTTCGGCTACTTCACAAAAACTCAATGTAAATACAGCTAATGAAATAACGAATAGAGAGCGTATAATCTTTTTCATTTGTTTTTAAATGCCTTTTATAGCAAGGAAATGTAATTATAATTTAAGAAAATACATATGCTTGTTTATGAGTTGTTTAAGCCCTAAGGCACTTTAAAAAATTATACCTAAACTAACGCAAGTATTAGCGGGATGGGTGGTGCAAAATCCTGACTTTGAGTTTTTAATGTTAATTAATTGGTTAATCCAAAATCATAAGTTAGCAACCACTCATCTTTTTCTCTCGCAAGATTTTTCTAGTTGAGATAGTTTTACCACCACGCTATTTTCCTTAAATAAGAATACCGTTACTTCTCCTTCACCTCTTCGTAGTCCACAAATTCACCTGCATTGTCTAACTTCGGTGCTTTCTCAGGTTTAACAGGCGGTACGTAATCTACAGAAATAGTACCCTCTGGCTTTTGAGGGTTAGCATTATACTTTTGGTAAGCCTCCTGTTGGTTATTCATTTTTTCCTGCATATTCTTTACTACCTTTTTAAATAAAAACGGTAGAAATATGCGGGCGAGCGCCCTCAATATATAAATAACACAGATGGCTATGATTAAAAACTTTAGTAAACCCATTGTTTTGCAAATATAATTCTTTAACGCAATTTGACTATAATTCTTGCATAATGTTACGCTCCGAATTTCTCCTGCATCATTTTCTCCAATGCGTACATTTCATCCCTGAGCTTGGCTGCCAATAAAAAGTTGAGTTCTTTAGCCGCAACTTGCATATCCTTTTTAGTGTTTTCCAAAGATTTTTTCAACTGTGGCTTGGTCATGTATTGCACAATTGGATCAGCAGCTAAAGTCACTTCGGCATTGTCTTCGGTGTAAATTTTTTGTACACCCCCTTTAAAGTCCATTACAGAAGTTTGTTCCATAATGGCTTCTCTAGATTTCCCGACAGTTTTCGGTACAATTCCATGTTCTTCATTATAGATAATCTGCTTTTCCCGTCGACGATCCGTCTCTTCCATCGTAATCCGCATGGATTCCGTGATTTTATCGGCATTCATAATTACCCGACCTCTATCATTCCTTGCCGCTCTACCAATGGTCTGTATCAATGAGCGTTCCGAACGTAAAAAGCCTTCTTTATCGGCATCCAAAATCGCTACCAAAGAAACTTCGGGCAAATCCAAACCTTCACGCAAAAGGTTGATCCCAATCAGCACATCAAACTCGCCCAAACGCAAACCACGTAAAATCTCTACTCGCTCTAAAGTTTTAATTTCGGAGTGAATGTAACGGGCTTTGATATTCAACCTATCCATATATTTTGCCAGCTCTTCTGCCATACGTTTGGTCAGCGTGGTCACCAAAATACGGTCGCCCATTTTAATAGTTTTATCAATCTCGTCCAGCAAATCATCCACTTGGTTTCCTACGGGTCTAATTTCTATCACAGGATCCAATAAACCTGTTGGGCGAATTACCTGCTCCACAAAAACACCTTCTGTTTTTTCCATCTCAAAATCGCCGGGAGTGGCGCTTACATAAATAGTTTGTGGGGCTAAACTTTCAAACTCGGTAAAATTGAGTGGACGGTTATCCAAGGCTGCGGGCAAACGGAAACCATATTCAACCAAAGAAAGTTTTCGGGACCTATCGCCACCGTACATTGCCCTAATCTGAGGAACGGTGACGTGGCTTTCGTCAATCACCATTAAATAATCATCCGGAAAATAATCTAACAAACAGAAAGGTCTGGCACCAGGTTTACGGTTATCAAAATAACGGGAATAGTTTTCGATTCCAGAGCAGTAGCCCAGTTCCCGCATCATTTCCATATCGTAATTGGTGCGTTCTTCTAAACGTTTGGCTTCTAAAAAACGTCCGTCTCTTTCCAGCTGATTTTTCCTATCCACCATATCCTCCCCAATTTGGTGTAAAACGCTGGTAAACCTATCTCGTGGAGTTACAAAAAGATTGGCTGGAAATATCGCCACTTGATCCATTTTTTCAATGGTTTTTCCGCTAGCAGGATCAATCACGGTCATTTCCTCCACGTCATCTCCAAAAAAAGAAATCCGATAGGCTAAATCTAAATAAGCGGGGTAAATATCCACCGTATCTCCTTTAACCCTAAAAGTTCCACGTTTAAAATCCGCAGTGGTACGCGAATATAAAATCTCTACCAAACGGTGTAAAAAAGCATTTCTGCTGATACGCGTTCCAACGCCAAACCTAAAAACCGAATTAGAAAAATCCTCGGGATTTCCCATACCGTAAATGCAGGAAATAGACGAAACCACAATCACATCTCGCCTGCCACTCATTAAAGAAGATGTGGTGCGCAAACGCAATTTTTCTATCTCTTCATTAATCTGGAGGTCTTTTTCTATGTAAGTATTGGTGGTGGGTAAAAACGCCTCGGGCTGGTAATAATCGTAATAAGAAACAAAATAATTGACCGCATTATCCGGAAAAAACTGTTTGAATTCTCCGTAAAGCTGTGCCGCCAAAGTTTTATTATGGCTTAAAATCAAAGTTGGCTTTTGCGTTTGCTCTATTACATTAGCTACGGTAAACGTTTTCCCAGAACCGGTTACGCCCAATAAAGTTTGGTAATTTTCACCAGCTTTTACTCCAGAAACTAAAGCTTTGATAGCCGTGGGTTGATCGCCGGTGGGTTTGTATTGGGAGATGATTTTAAAATCCATTTTTCAAAGATAAATATTACAACGTAAAAAGGGATTTACCTTTTCAGATAAATCCCTCATCATCAAACCTTATAAGAACATCGACTGTTCAGGTATATAAACTAAATTTTATGCGTTTTGGTTTGTGTAAGTCCGGTTTATAATTGCATTTTTACTTTCCTATGGCTTTACTAATTTATACCGAAAGATTAAACCCGAGAATTAGCTATGTTTTCGAGCTTATCTTCGGAAATATTTTAGGTATAGATTTTTCTTTTTGTAATGATTTAGAACAGTTTAAATCGGTTATAGAAGCTAAGATTGCTTATAGCGAGTTTGGACTAGCTGGATGTATAAACTTTAAAAAACATCCGTTTATGGATGAAAAAACCATACAGCAACAGAATTTAGCTTTTGCCGATTATGCCGAGCTAAAAATTCCTTTTGCTGTTGCAGATTCTGTTTTTGGTTTCGATGTTTTTGCGGCGAGTTTTTATTTTTTATCCCGGTATGAGGAATATATTTCGCCCAAAAGAGATGAACATTTCCGCTTTGAAGCGAAACACTCTTTAGCTTATAAAAATGGCTTTTTAGAACGTCCATTGGTTGATGAATGGGCTTTTAAAATTGCAGAATTGATTAAAAAAGCTTTCCCTAAATTTGAGGTTAAGAAGCGAGAGTTTAAATATATCCCAACCTTAGATATTGACCGTCCATTTTATTACGAAACCGATAGATTTGTTAAAAAATCAGCAAAGTTTATATTAGGAGGATTTAAAAAAGACCCGTTTGATGTTTATCAGCAAGTTGCAGATTGGGACAAAAAACACCACTTAAATACCATTTACTTTTTTTTACTCGGCAGCAAACACATGAATGATGTTTCGCCGGGTAGTTCTAATAAACTGTATCAGTCAGTAATTAAAAAAGCGGTAAAAACACACCAAATCGGAATTCACCCATCGTATTTCGCAGCGTTAAATCCGGATGAGGTTGCTAAAGAAAAACAGCAACTCGCTGATATTTCAAAAACGGAAATCACCATCAGTCGCCAGCATTATTTAATGTTGCGTTTGCCAGAAACTTACCGAACGCTAATTAACGCAGGAATAAAAGCAGATTATACTTTGGCTTTCGCTGATGTGGCCGGCTTTAGGGCAAGCACCTGTACCCATTTTCGTTGGTATGATTTAAAATTAGAAAAATGTACAGATTTATTGTTGTATCCAACCGCGGTAATGGATCAAACTTTACGCAGATATATGAATTTAACGCCAGAAGAGGGTTTAGTTTTTATTACACAACTGATGAAAAATGTGAAAGCGGTAAACGGAACTTTCATAAGCTTGTGGCACAACGAGTCTATCAATGATTTTGGGGTATGGAAAGGCTGGAAAACGGTTTATGAGCAAATGTTGGCATTAAATCACGTCATGTTGAACGATAGAGAAACATCTCACAAATAGGAAGAGAGACAATATACTTTTAAACATGAAACGCAAAGGCTTAGTCGTGGGATTTTTACACCGCAAAGAGCGCAAAGGTCACAGAGCTTTAGTAACGCTCCAAATTTATCCGGTATGGAAAATTTCATTTACAGAAGAAACTCTCCATTAAAAAAACTATCTTTAATATCATGTTTATACTAACTAACCAAAACAGCATTGCCAATCATTTTTTGGCTGAAATTCGTGATGCCGGTGTGCAACAGGATAGCATGCGTTTCCGTAGAAATATGGAAAGATTGGGTGAAATTTTCGCCTACGAAATTAGTAAAACATTAAACTATGAAGAGTTTGAAATACAAACTCCACTTGGTTTATCCAACATCAACATGATTCCCGCTTTGCCAGTTTTAGCTACCATTTTACGAGCTGGCTTACCTTTGCACCAAGGCTTGTTAAATATCTTTGACCAGTCAGATTCCGCTTTTATTACCGCTTACCGAAAAACTAAAAAATCTGGGGATTTTATCATTCAAATGGAGCATGTCTCTTCTCCAGATTTAGAAGGGAAAACGGTCATCATCTCTGACCCAATGTTGGCTACCGGAAGAAGCATGGTGCTTTGTAGCAAAGAACTTTTAGCTAACTATAAAATAAAGGAACTGCACATTGTATCTGTAATTGCCAGCCAGGAAGGTGTAGAACATGTAAAAGCAAATATCCCTAACGCTAAATTATGGCTAGGCGCTGTAGATGAAGAAATGACGACTAAGGCTTATATCGTTCCAGGTTTGGGAGATGCTGGAGATTTGGCTTTTGGGGAAAAGGTTTGATAGATAATACTGGTCTTGCTGGTGTGATGCTTCCTATCGTCAGCAAGACGATGGACGGTCAGTAAACTAAAATCATCCCAAATTAATCACTGCGTCATGTTGAACGATAGTGAAACATCTCATTCAACAAATTAAATTCGACTAGTTTCCCAATGACCTGATTTTATCCGTTTTTTCAAAAATCAAATCATAAAGCCATTTATATCAAAACATTAATTGGTAAATTTACCCAACAGCATTTTAATAAGAACTATAAATTGAAACAATACGAACACATTTTCTTTGATTTAGATCATACCCTTTGGGATTTTGATAAGAATGCAGAAGAAACTTTGAACGAGTTATACCACAGTTATAAACTTTGCGATTTAGGATTGCACTCTTGCGATATCTTTATTGAAACCTATACTGCAAACAACCACCGGCTTTGGGCAGATTACCATATTGGGAAAATTAGCAAGGCAGCTTTGCGAGAAACCCGTTTCAAAAAAACATTTATTGATCTGGGTTTAAGTGAAGAGGTAATTCCCGAAAAGTTTGAGGATGATTATATCACTATCTGTCCTACAAAAACCAATCTTTTTCCGCATACCCACGAAACGCTAAGCTATTTACAAAGCAAATACCATCTGCATTTAATTTCTAACGGCTTTACAGAATCTACTCAGCATAAAGTCAAAAACACAGGTTTAACGCCATATTTTAAAAACGTTTTTATATCAGAAATTATTGGCATCAATAAACCGGACAGGGCGATTTTTCAACACGCTATTGATACTGCAAACGCTAAAATCATAAGTAGTTTAATGGTTGGGGACAGCATTGAAGCAGATATTCGCGGAGCGCAGAACTTTGGAATGGATGCCATTTATTTTAATCCACACTATGCCGAAAAACCAGAGGATGTAAATTGGCAAATCAATCATCTGAAAGAATTAACAAACTTTTTATGAGCGTAAACTCTGATAAAAACAAGGTATTAAACAGTTTGAAGTTTTACAGTGCATTTTTAAAGACTGTAAACGAAGAACTGTTTGTTAAAACTCCCGTACAGGGCGGTTGGTCTTTTGCAGAAGTTTATGCACATATCATAAGTGCCAATCTTTTATCAGTTGTTGCCATAGAAAGATGCTTAAACAAAACAGCAGAGATTAAAACACATAAGCCAGATTGGCGGGTACGGTTGATTCTGTTTTTTGCAAGATTTCCTCCCGGGAAATACAAGGTTCCGCCTGTGCTTGAAGATAAAGTTAAAAAAATCAGCAAAGAAGAGGCTTCTAACGATTTGATTAAACTCACAAAAAAGATAGAGGAGTTGGAGAAAGGTTTTTCTAAATTTAACCCAGATTATAAATCTAAACATCCCCGTTTAGGTTATTTGGATGCAAAATCGTGGTTACGTTTTATCTACGTACACAGCAAGCATCATCAAATGCAAATTAAAAGAATTGAAAAAATGTTTACGGCAAATATTTAATTTAACGCTTATCCCAAAGGTTCAATTATCTGAAAAATACCTAATTTGGGGTATAAGTTTTCGCACTTACTATTCATATATTTGCACAAAAAAACTCTAAAACAATGAAAAAACAATTACTCTTTTTTGTGCTAGGCGCAACCGTATTAGCATTTGGCTGTAAAAAGAAATCTGATCCCGGACAAGATGATCCATTTAAGTTAGAATACTCCAACAACACTGTTGAGCAAAACAAGGCCGAACTAGAAACATCTGGAACTGAGTTTGTAAAGGAATTTAGCACACTGCCTGACGAGCCTTTTATAGATGTGTTGGATGTATTCTCTACATTAAACTTCGAAGCAATTGATGTTGACGCTATCGGTGTAAACAGTATTAATAACATTAAAGTAGCAGCCGTTAGAAAAAACATCAAAATGTTTGTTTCGCCCGCACAAGGTGCGAGCACAGATGTTGCAAAATTAAGCGGAGTTTATGGTATTTATGTTTGGAATGCTACTGATGAAGAGTTTGTGAAACAAACAGCAACAGACAAAGTAGAATTCCGATTTCCTTCTACAGAAGGTGGCACATCTAATGACGCTACTTTAACATTTACCTATGAAGTAGGGCTAACTGCTACCATTGATGACGAAAAAGTGGAGCTTCCTAAAAAATCGACCACAACATTAAAAGTTGGAAGTCAAACTTTGCTTTCTGTAAATACTTCTCACGAGTATAAATCTGACGGTACCCCAACCAAATCAAATGTTGTAGCCGTTATGGGAGCTTTTGAAATGAGTAATGAAGTGGTAAACGATGGCAACAACGCTTCCGTTAGCTTTGCTATAAAAAAAGGAACTAAAGCTTTAATGAGCATTTCGGCTTCAGGCGATGGAAAAGGAACGGTTAGTGCAATTGAAGAGGATGAAGATGACTTAATAAATAACGGAAACTTCACTTTAGAAGTGATGAATTTTAAATTTACCGGAAAAGCGGATATTAAATCTATCATCGAAGAAAATGATGCTATTAGCGACACTAATAACGAAAGCAGAATCAATAAAGAAGCCGCAATATTTAATAAATATGCGCAATTGGTAGTGGTAAATACCACTGACAACACCATTATTGCAAAACTTGAGATGAAAGGTGAGGTTGGCGAGGAGGATTGTTATAGTTATACTTACTGGGACGGGACAAGAGATGTGACGGTAATTAATTGTGAAACAAGTACAGAGCTTATCCCTATGTTAATATTCAAAGACGGTACAAAACAAAGCTTTGAAGATTACGGAGAAAATGGCTTTCAAGCTGTAATTGATGAATTTGAGAAATTAACAGATAAATTTTAATTAAGATTTACCTATGTAAAAAATCCGTTTCGGCAATGCCGAAACGGATTTTTTATTTTGCGATTACCCTATAAATACTTGAATTATATCCAGACCAAATACCTATCGCAGGGCCTTTAATGTTGTGGTTAATTTTACCGGTTGAACCAATTAAAGGATTACTGGAGTTTA
>DASSWV010000035.1:0-2835 GCA_035704545.1 Pelobium sp. | reverse complement strand
TTAACAGAAATGGTTTTGATGTTCATGAACTCTAACAAGCCGTATAAGCTCAATTCCCTGCCGTAACCCGATTGCTTAATGCCACCAAACGGCAGTCTCGGGTCAGATTTTACCACTTGGTTAACAAATACACATCCTGCTTGTAATTCATTTCTGGCAATCTCATTTCCTTTCTCTTCATCTTTTGTGAAAATTGCGCAACCTAGGCCAAAATCCGAATCATTTGCAATTTCAATAGCTTCTTTTGTGTCTTTAGCAGGAATTACCGCTGCCACTGGACCAAATAATTCCTCATCAAAAGCAGGCATCCCTTTTTTTACTTCAGTAAGAATAGTTGCTGGATAAAATGCACCAACAACAGAAGGTATTTTTCCTCCTAAAATACATTTTGCCCCTAAATCAATGGATTTTTTAACCTGTTCATGCAGTTCATCGCGTAATTTAATATTCGCCATTGGGCCTAAATCAATGTTTTTACCAAAAGGATCTCCTGTCTTTTTAGCTTTCATCTGCAACAGCAATAGTTCCGTAAATTTTTCTAAAACCGATTTAACAACAATAAATCTTTTTGCCGCTATGCAACTTTGTCCGTTATTTACCAATCGGGCGTTAGCGCAAGCTTCGGCTGCCATTTCTAAATCAGCATCCTCCAAAACCAGATAAGCATCACTACCGCCGAGCTCCAGTACACATTTTTTTAAAACCGACCCCGCTTTTTCAGCTACTTTTTTGCCTGCATCCGTACTCCCAGTAAGTGTAACAGCTTTTATTAATGGATTTTCGATAATCTGGTTCACATTTTTGCCAGAGACCAATAATACGGTAAAGGAATTTTCTGGAAAACCTGCCTCTAAAACTAAAGCTTCAATCAATAATGCACATCCCGAAACATTTGAGGCATGCTTTAACACGCCGCAATTGCCCGCCATTAGGTTCGGTGCTAAAAATCTAAATACCTGCCAAAAAGGGAAATTCCAAGGCATCACCGCTAAAATTACGCCCAAAGGTTGGTAAGAAACGTAGCTGTTACTTGCATCGGTTTCCACTATTTTATCTTTTAAAAAGTCTTCGGTATTATTGGCGTAGTACTCGCATACCAGCGCACACTTTTCAATTTCGGAAACACTTTCTTTTATCGGTTTTCCCATTTCTAATGTCATCACTTTTGCTAAATCTTCTTTTTTTGACTTTAAAAGATGAGCTAGTTTCAACATAGGTTTGGCTCTATCGGAAAAGGATACTTTTCTCCAATTTTCCCAAGTTTGAGCTGAATTGTTGATTTTTTTTGCTATTTCTTTAGCAGATAGTTCTTTATAAGTATTGATTGTGTTGCCGTTAGCGGGATTTATGCTTTTGATTGCCATTTTGTTTGGATATGATTGCGAATTCTGACTCATTTTTAACCAGCGAATTTTATATTTGCTGAATGTGGTTAAAGAAGTTTATAAGAAAGTCGCAATTTGCATACCGAAAAGCAAATTTTTGGACAATATTTAAAGAAACATCGTTGATTTTATTGGGCATCACTTCTGCAGCTTTCGGGTTGAAAAGCTTTCTGTTGCCAAATAATTTTTTAGATGGTGGCGCAATGGGAATTTCTTTATTGCTGAATATTAAAACGGGTCTTGGGCTTGGTTTGATTTTAGTTGTGGTAAATATCCCTTTTGTGTTGTTAGGGTTAAAGCAAATTTCCAGAGCTTTTGCCATAAAAACAATTTTGGCAATTGCCACTTTAGCGCTGGTGCTTTCTTTTGATTTTTTTCCAATCATCACTTCCGATAAGTTGCTAATAGCAGTTTTTGGTGGTTTCTTTTTAGGCGCAGGTATTGGTTTAAGCATTAGGGGAGGAGCTGTAATTGACGGAACTGAGGTGCTGGCGCTATTCATTTCGAAAAATGTGAGCCTTAGCGTAGGCGATATTATTTTGTTATTTAATATTTTGATTTTTGGTGTAGCGGCCTGGGTAATTAATATGGAAACCGCTTTATATGCAATCCTAACTTATTTGTCAGCATCTAAAACAGTGGATTTTATAATTCACGGGGTCGAAGAATATATCGGGGTAACCATCATATCATCTCAAAATGAACAGATAAGGCAATCGATAAT
This sequence comes from Pelobium sp., assembly GCA_035704545.1. GTDB lineage: Bacteria > Bacteroidota > Bacteroidia > Sphingobacteriales > Sphingobacteriaceae > Pseudopedobacter. The sequence goes on along the minus strand of DASSWV010000035.1, from coordinate 726 downwards.
CAAAATTTTGGGTAGGGCAGTTACAATCTATAAAGGAGAAAGGGGATATATAAAAAACCTAAAGCCCGAAGAAATTGATATCAAAATTGTTTTTACAGTTGTTACCAGATTAGAAGTAACCAAACTTAGAAACTTGGTGAAAACAATTGATAAGCAGGCTTTTATAGTAATGCACACCGTGGATGATACTTACGGAGGTATGGTGAAACAAAGACCTTTGCACAGTTAAAATTAGTTCATTAGTCATAAGTGTTCGGAGAAATTCTTCAGGATTTATGTGTTAAAGCACAGGTGTTTGCTGTAGCTTTTTGAAAAATAAACTTTCCAATTACTTACTACCTAAAGCCTCCAAAACTTTTTCAACATCTTCTGGGCTATCAATCGCTAAGCTTTCTTTTTCTGTGATGGCAATTTTTATGGTACAACCGTTTTCAATCCACCGGAGTTGTTCTAGTTTTTCAGATGATTCTAGGCTTCCTAGTTTCATACCGGCAATAATTCCTAAGGTAGTGGTTCGGTACCCGTAAATACCTATATGCTTATAAAATGTATGCTTTTTTAAATAATCTTCGGGCGCAATGTCTTTCAAATACGGAATTACTTGTCTGCTAAAGTAAATCGCTTCAGAGCGATTATTGATAATAACTTTTGGGGTATTGATATTAAAAAGCTCATCTGGCGATTTTATTTTCTTTATCAGTGTGGCTAAATCAGTAGAAATATCAT
>DASSWV010000025.1:0-3480 GCA_035704545.1 Pelobium sp. | reverse complement strand
TACGAGCATGGTTTGGCAACTACCCGTTACGAGTTTGACCGTAGAACTTTTGATAAGATTGATATAGGCGATAAAATTCAATTGCACATGACGCGTTGCATTTTATGCTACCGTTGTGTTTACGTAGCAGATCAAATTACTGAAGGTCGTGTTCATGGAATATTAAACAGAGGAGATCATTCAGAAATTTCCACATACATCCAACAGGCAGTTGATAATGATTTCTCTGGAAATATGATTGATGTTTGCCCAGTTGGCGCTTTAACGGATAAAACTTTCCGATTTAAAAACAGGGTTTGGTTTACAAAACCTGTTGAAGCACACAGAGACTGCCCAACCTGCGCAGGAAAAGTAACACTGTGGTATAAAGGAGAAGAAGTTTTGCGTGTAACTGGTCGTAAAGATCAGTATGGTGAAGTGGAAGATTTTATTTGTAATACTTGCCGTTTTGATAAAAAAGACACTAAAGATTGGGTAATTGAAGGACCAAGAAATGTTTCTCGTCAGTCGGTAATTAACTCTAACCATTACGACAAATTACAACCAGCGCAAGTGGTTAAGAAAAACTTGGAGCTGATGGAGGCGAATAAAGTACAACTAGAAAGAGCTAAGAAATTTTAATGGAAGTAGCATTTTTAATAGAAAAAACGGTTTTAGTTTTGGTGTTATTTACGCTGACCTTAACCATTGCCGCATACTCAACTTGGCTAGAACGTAAAGTTGCTGCTTGGTTGCAAGATAGGGTTGGTCCAAATAGAGCCGGAATATTCGGTTTATTGCAACCTTTGGCAGATGGTGGTAAAATGTTTTTTAAGGAAGAAATTATTCCAAGTGGCGCTAATAAATGGTTGTTTATTGCAGGACCATCTTTGGCCTTATTGGTTTCTTTTTTAGGAAGCGCAGTGCTACCGTTCGGACAAAACATTGAGCTTTTTGGGAGGTCAATTCCTTTGCAGGTAACGGACATTAATGTTGGTATACTTTACATTTTCGGAGTGGTTTCTTTGGGCGTTTACGGAATCATGATTGGTGGTTGGGCATCAAACAATAAGTACTCTTTAATGGGTGCTATCCGTGGTGCTTCACAAAATATCAGTTACGAAATTGCGATGGGCTTATCCATCATCGCTTTGCTTTTGGTAACCAACTCATTAAGTTTTAAAGAAATTGCAGAACAGCAACATGGCTGGCATTGGAATATTTTGGTACAGCCCTTAGGGTTTTTAATCTTTTTAGTTTGTGCTTTTGCAGAGACTAACCGTGTTCCTTTTGATTTACCAGAGTGCGAAACCGAATTAATTGGCGGCTACCAAACGGAATATTCTGGTTTTAAAATGGGTGCTTACATGTTTGCAGAATACATCAACATGTTTGTTTCATCGGCAGTAATGGCAGTTTTATATTTCGGAGGTTATAACTACCCAGGAATGGATACTGTAAATGAGCTTTTAGGCCCAACATGGGGCCCGCTAATTGGTGTGGCTGTTATGTTCGCTAAAATTATTGCATTCATCTTTTTCTTTATGTGGGTACGTTGGACAGTTCCGCGTTTCCGCTACGATCAATTGATGGATTTAGGTTGGAAAGTTTTAATTCCGTTGGCAATTGCCAACATTGTGATTACAGCAATCGTAATTACAGTTGTGGACAAATTATAAGCTTCGACTCCGCTCAGCTTGACAAGCGGAGGAAGTACAGTTTAGTGTCAGGCTGAGCGGAGTCGAAGCCTCTCTCGTTTGACAAAAAACATTTCGACTCCGCTCAATGTGACAGAGAGTGGGGAAACAAAATAAAAAATGATAATGGAATCATTAAGTGGTAGAAAAAAAGTACTAGAACAAAAACCAATGAACTTTTGGGAGCGCATGTATTTGCCTGCCATTTTCAAAGGGATGGGCATTACTTTTATGCACATGTTCAAAAAGAAGGAAACCATCCATTACCCAGAACAAGAACGTGAGTTTTCTGAAAACTGGAGAGGGATGCACTCGCTTAAAAGAGATGAAAACGGAGCAGAACGTTGCACTGCCTGCGGTTTATGTGCTTTATCCTGCCCGGCAGAAGCAATTACCATGATTTCTGCGGAGCGAGAAAAAGGGGAAGAGCATTTATACCGCGAAGAGAAATACGCCGCAGTTTATGAAATCAACATGTTGCGTTGCATTTTTTGCGGTTTATGCGAAGAAGCATGCCCAAAAGAAGCAATTTACTTAGACGGACCAATTGTTCCGGCTGATTATTTACGCAAAGATTTTATATACGGAAAAGATAAATTGGTAGAAATGCCTATTATAGAATTGGAAGCTTTAAAAAGGCGCTAAAGTTTAGTTTTAGGGAATAACACCCTTAATTAGTTCAAAAATTTTACCTTTGCCCATCAAAAAAGGCAATTGCATATTATACGATGAGTTTATTTTACTTTGTTGCATTCTTGTCCATCCTATTTTCCCTTCTGGTAATTTTTACCAAGAATCCGGTTTATAGTGTACTGTACCTAATAGCTACCTTTTTTACTTTTACCATCCACTACATTTTATTGAATGCACAGTTTTTGGCAATAGTAAACTTTATTGTTTACATGGGGGCAATTATGGTGCTCTTTCTGTTCGTATTGATGTTGATGAACCTCAATAAGGAAAGCGAACCCATGAAATCCAATCTCATTAAAATTATCGGAGTAATTGCCGGAGGTGCGTTACTGGTTACCCTTGTTGGTGCCACAAAAGCACTTCAAACATCAGAAGTAAGTGCATTGCCAAATTCAGACATTGGCTTGGTAGAAAACTTAGGTAAGGTGCTTTTTAACGAGTTCTTACTACCGTTTGAACTTTCCTCAATCCTTTTACTCTCTGCATTGGTTGGAGCAGTATTATTAGCTAAAAAAGATAAAAGAACTCAAAATGGATAATATTACAGCAACCATCCAAGTAGTTCCACTTAACCATTACATATTGTTGAGTGCAATTATTTTCACTATTGGAGTAATCGGGGTTTTGATCAGAAGAAACGCCATTATAATTTTTATGTCCGTAGAGTTAATGCTAAATGCAGTGAACCTGCTTTTAACAGCGTTTTCTGCTTACAGCGGAGATGCCTCTGGGCAAGTATTTGTGTTTTTTATCATGGCTTTGGCTGCGGCCGAGGTGGCTGTAGGTTTGGCCATTATTGTAATGGTATACCGAAACACGAACTCCATTGATATTAATGTGTTGAATAGATTAAAATGGTAATTTTTTAGAATTTAGATGATAGACTTAGTTTGGTTAATTCCGTTATTCCCCTTTATAGGTTTCTTAATTTGTGGGATAGGCAGAAATGTTTTGCCAAAGCCTGTTATTGGAACTATAGCAAGCTTGGCAATTGTTGCTTCTTTTGTAGTTAGTTTAGGGATATTCTTTGAATTTGATGCAGTAGAACCTGTTATTGTTACTTTATTTGAGTGGATTAAGGTCGGAAACATTAGTATTCCTTTTGCTTTCC
>DASSWV010000385.1:0-3332 GCA_035704545.1 Pelobium sp. | reverse complement strand
CTTGCATATTCCTGAGGGTGTTCCGGAATGGAATGATAAGAACACACAATTATCAAACGAAGATATTTTGGTAACACACAACATCCGCGAAATGCAAAAAATGATGAGCGATTATGTAGGTATTGTACGCTCTGATTTTAGGTTGGAAAGAGCAATGCGCAGGTTACGCTTGCTTTATGAAGAAACTGAAGATTTCTATAGAAAAACAAAAATATCGGTTAAGCTGTGCGAGTTGAGGAACTTGATTGAAGTTTCTTATGTGGTCATTAAATCTGCAAGCGAACGGAAGGAAAGCCGTGGCTTACATTTTACCACAGACTACCCAAATCATTTAAACGAATTAAAAGACACCATTTTATAATATGCCGTTGATACTTCCAGTTAAAGATACATTGCCAGCTTGGGGCGATGATTGTTTTATTGCAGCTAATGCTACCATTGTGGGCGATGTAACCATGGGACATCATTGTTCTGTTTGGTTTAATACCGTGATTAGAGGTGATGTCAACAGCATTACTATTGGCGATTATACCAACATCCAGGACGGGACGGTTATCCATGCCACTTTTTTAAAAGCGGCCACCATTATCGGTAGTTATGTATCTGTCGGTCATAATGCGTTGGTACATGGCTGTACTTTAAAAGACCATGTTTTGGTGGGTATGGGAGCCATAGTAATGGACCATGCGGTGGTTGAAGAGTTTTGTATCATTGCTGCTGGCGCAGTGGTTTTAGAAAACACCATTTGCGAAAGCGGTTATCTATATGCGGGCATTCCTGCTAAAAGGATAAAACCGATAACTGACGAGCAAAAGGAAATGTTAAAGAAGCTACCTCATAATTATGTGATGTATGCAGGTTGGTTTGAGTAGTAAGCTACAGCTGAATAAATCGAATGATATTTTGGTACACCAGGTTAGGGCAATAGAGAATAGGAGATTGATAATGAGACTTGGCGAATTAACTGTCATACAAAAAAATAGATTAAAGGAAAATTTTAGAATTGTGTTGCATCTCTAATAAGTACTTAGTTGACTATGAGAACTCTAACTATCTTTTTTCCTTCTTCCATCCATTTAAGTATTCCTCCATCTAACTCATATATGGTCTTGAATCCTAAAGTACGCATTTCCTCTGTAGCAGCTGAGCTTCTTTTTCCGCTTCGGCAATACACATAATAAGTTTTATTTTTATCAAGTACATTAATCCTACTTTTAAAATCAGCGTTCTTAAAATCGTAGTTTACAGCGTTTTTTAAATGACCTTCACCAAATTCTTCTGGCGTTCGTACATCTAATAATAAAGGTTTTTGTTGTGTCTGTAAACTATCAGAAAATACCTCTGTGCTAATTACTTTTACTGTTTGAGCCTGGGTGTTGTAGCTTATAAGTATAAAAGAAATAGAGAGTAATAAGAGGTTTTTTTTCATTTTATAAGGGTGAAAATTCTTGATATAGTTAATATGGATTTTATTTATCAGGTTTAAAAATCTTTCGGAATATCCACTACCTCTTCTCTATCCCAATTAGCTCTTGTAACTATTTCTTTATCAAATATATATACCTTTTCTGGTTGGCGTTTCAGACGTAAATTTCCAGTATCAAACTCAGCATTATTATTGATATCCTCTATTAGTTTCACTCGGTATTTATTTGTAGGGATATAGTTATAATTAATTGTGGTGCTTGGTTGGGTAATCGCAGTTTGTCTGTAAATTCCGCCATTCTCGGTTATCAGCTGTAAAATATAGTTTTTAGCGCTGTCCGTTTTGTTCACTTTCAAACTTAAATTACCATAATTTTCTACTTCATCCAACGCAAAGGAAAGTTTAAGTTCCTCATTTGTGGTTCCGTATATATCCGTAACCGCACCCTCTTCTACAATCAAGGTATATGGCTTTTTAGTTTGCCATTTGTATTGTAGTTCGTACTTTCTTTCAGATGGAACTATTTTTTTTATGCTCAAGCCCTGTAGTTTTAATGAGTCTACGTATAACGATATTTTACTTTCGTCAATCTTAGCGATTGGAAGGTTAAATGTTAACGTTAATGGTTGTTGCGGCACTATTTTACCACTTGCTAGGTTATTGCTGAATAAAATTGTTCTGGTATACTCGTCTTTCTGACTTCGCCTAAAGGTAATAGTGTCCAAAGGTGTTTTGTCATCATTGATTACTACTTTTAAAGAGTCAAATTTTATCTCGCGCAACCAAACAGAAACACTGTCTCCTTTTGGGGTAAACTCAATAATTGGGTCTGCAATATTAGGATTATCGAGAAAGGTAATATTTGGCTTTGTGATGGGTTTGTTAAATATGAGTTTTATTTTTCCATCTGATTCAAGCTTTTGGTCTACGGTTCTAAAACGCTCTGGTATTTCTTTAAACAACTTTAAAACTATTCCCGATGTGTCTCCATCTAAATAGATGGAATCCTTTAAAAAAGCAATCTCCTCATTTGGAGAGTTGTAAATTCTGTCTGCTCCGGTTTCTTTTAATGCGTATATTTTGTAACTGTCCTCACGTAAATTTTTTAAACTGAAATTGCCCGCACTGTCAGTTATTGTATATATGGATGGTTTTTTCTTTCCAAATATAGAATCTCTGCTTGTAGGTAAAATGAAAACTGTTATATCCTTTACTTCTTTGTTATCGTTTGAGCTGATCACTTTTCCGCTTATTTGTAGGGAGTCAAGTTCGTCGCCCGTAGCAAATACATAACTATAATTTTTTAAGGTATTAGACTCATTTACATCTTGAATTGCTTTACCAAAATTTACGGTATAAGTTGTGTTGGCCTCTAGCGAATCCTTAAAAGTTATAATTAGTGTCTTTTGTTTAATTTTTAAAACTGGCGGAATTTCTTGTGCTGGGGAAATACTTACCTCAGTAAATTCACTGTTAAGTTTAAAATATTCATCGAAAGTTATCTCTACTTCATTACCTTCAAAATTTGTTGACAGGTTTTTTGGATTTTCTTCCAAAACTTCTGGAGCAACTAAATCACGTGGTCCACCTTCGGGAGTTTGTAGACTTGCGCAAGCAATGCATAAAATTGTACAAAGAAGAAGCACTGTGTTTTTAACTTTTTTATGCATTTTATATTTGAGGCTGTTTTTAATCGATTTAAGGCGTTTATTTTTTTTGGGATGTAAAATCATTCAAAAATAAAATAAGCCCCTTATTTCAAATATTTATAATTATTTGATTATCAATATTTTAAGATTATCTACTGATGTGAACCATTAATACGGAGATGTCCGAGGGTGTTACGCCAGAAATCCTGGATGCTTGACCCAAAGTTCTCGGTTTAATTTTCATAAGCTTTTCACGA
>DASSWV010000571.1:0-4308 GCA_035704545.1 Pelobium sp. | reverse complement strand
AAAGGTGGCGATGTTATTTTTGAAGGTCCTGATTTTGTAAAAAATAATTTTGCGACGAAATTTGATTCGGAGTTGCCTTTACCCGCTACTACCAGTTTGGGCTTCGGGTTTTACCCATCGGCAAAAACAACCATTGCTTTTGATGTAAACTGGGTACATTGGAGTGTATATAAGGAATTGAAATTTGATTATAACAAACCAACACCTTCATCTGAGCCTTCTGAAAGAAATTATAGTGATGGAGCTTCTCTTAAATTGGGCATCAATCAACAGCAAACCGAGAAACTTGCTTTAAGAGCAGGTATTGGTTACGCATTTACTCCAGTTGAAGATGGCTATGTAACACCAGAAACTCCAGATGCGAACAGAGTGATTTTGTCCGCTGGCTTAAGTTATGATTTTTCTAAAAAATTCTCGCTTGATTTATCCTTCCTTTATGAAGCAATAAAAGAAAGAGAGCAAACCAATATTGAAACCGGTTTAGAGGGAACGTTTAAAACCAATGTTTACATTCCAGGAATAGGTTTATCATACAAGTTTTAGTTATTATTAAACACGTAGAAAATGAAAAAATACACTAATATAAAATTATTACTTGCTGGGTTAGTCTTAGTGGCATCAGCTTGCAAAACAGAGATTGATGTACCGGCAGTAAGTACAGGTGGTGCAGATTTTACCAAATATATAGCAATTGGGAATTCATTAACTTCGGGATATGCTGACAACGGCTTATATTTAGCGGGTCAGTTAAATTCATACCCCAACATTATTGCGCAGCAGATGAAAGTTGCGGGTGGTGGCGATTTTAAACAACCATTATTTACCGAAGCACAAAGTAACGGTTCTGGTTATTTAAAACTTGATGGCTTTAATGCAGATGGAACGCCAAAATTAGTTCCAGTAACAGATAAACTAGCTTATAGAAATGCTCAAAAGCAATTTACCAAATACACGGATGAAATCAATAATTTGGGTATCCCGGGGATGAGGTTGGATTTAGCCGTTACACCGTTAGCCAATAGCTTTAGTGCACAAAACCCCTATTTTGAACGTTTGTTACCAGATGCAGAAGTTGGCACAAAAACTTACTTGCAATTTATAAGTGGTAGAAATCACACGTTTTTCACTTGTTGGCTAGGCAATAACGATGTTTTAGGCTGGGCAACTAACGGAGGAGTTGTAGCCGGAGACCCAACAAAAGCGCTTACTTCAAAAGCTGATTTTACAATGGCTTATAATGGTCTTATCGCAACAATGACTGCGCAAGGACAAAAAGGTGCGGTTGCAAACATCCCGGATGTAACTGCTATCCCTTACTTTAATACGGTAACTGTTGCTGCTATAAATGCTGGTTTAAAAGCGAACCCACAAACTGCAGATTATAGTTTAATTATAAATGCTTTAAATCCTGCTACTGGTTTGCACTCTCCGAGACCAGCAACGAATGAGGATTTAATCATATTAACATTTAATACCGCAGGAATTGGCGTAAATGGATATGGACTAAGTCCCCTTAACCCGATTGCAAACAATCAAGTTTTAGACAAGGCAGAAGTAGCAAAAGCACAGGATCACGTATCCAGCTATAACGCAACTATTAAAGCTATCGCCGATGCAAAAGGATTAGCATTTTTTGATGCCTACACTTTCTTAAACACTTTTAAAGATGAAGGTGCTGTTATAGATGGAGTTGCTTTTACCGCAGACTTTATAAGAGGGAACGCTTTTTCGTTAGATGGTGTTCATTTAACTCAAAAAGGGTACGCAGTGGTAGCTAATGAATTTATAAAATCCATTAACGCAAAATACGGCTCAAATTTGAGTACCGTTTCGTTATCTAATTACCCAGCAGTAGTTTTTCCGTAAGACTAAAGTTGCTCAATAAAAAAGCCCCACTCCATAGAATTTATAATGGATCGGGGCTTTTTTTTAATACTGAGCGCTAAACCTCATATGTAGTAGACGAAGTATCTCCTCCTCTACCTGTCCAATTGGTATGGAAAAACTGACCTCTTGGCTTATCTATTCTTTCGTAAGTATGCGCTCCAAAATAATCACGTTGTGCCTGCAAAAGATTTGCTGGCAAACGCTCTGTTCTATATCCATCATAGAAATTTAAGCCTGCGCTTAAACAAGGAACAGGAACTCCGTCCATCACTGCTGCTGCAATCACTCGTCTTAACCCCGCTTGGTGCGCTTTTACTTTTTCCGCAAAGAAAGGATCTAATAAAAGGTTAGCTAAATCTGGATTTTTATCATACGCTTCTTTAATGTTACCTAAGAATCTAGAGCGGATAATACATCCACCTCTCCACATTAAAGCAATGCCTCCATAGTTAAGGCTCCATTTAAACTCCTCAGCGGCAGCTTTCATTAATTGATAGCCTTGTGCGTAGGAAATCACTTTAGCCGCATACAAGGCATCTCTTAAATCATTTAACATGGCTTGTTTGTCTCCAGAGAAAGCGGGTGTTGGACCTGTTAAAATTTTCGAAGCTGCTACTCGCTCGTCTTTTAAAGCAGATAAGCATCTTGAAAACACAGATTCTGTAATCAAAGTTAACGGAACGCCTAAATCTAAAGCAACCGTACCAGTCCACTTACCAGTTCCTTTTTGCATGGCTGTATCCAAAATTTTATCAACCAAAGGCTGACCGTCTGTATCTTTAAAAGCAAGAATGTCACGGGTAATTTCCACCAAATAACTATCCAGTTCGCCTTCGTTCCATTCCTTAAAAACTTCATGCATTTCATCAGCAGACATTTTTAAAACGTCTTTCATAATCTGATAAACTTCATTTATCAACTGCATATCGCCATATTCGATACCATTGTGAATCATTTTCACAAAATGACCTGCACCGCCTTCGCCTACCCAATCACAACACGGGGTACCGCCATCAACCTTAGCCGCAATGCCTTGAAAAATTGGTTGCACCGAAGACCAAGCTTTTTGCGAACCGCCCGGCATAATAGATGGACCTAACAAAGCACCTTCCTCACCGCCAGAAACTCCAGCTCCAATAAATAATAAACCTTTGCTTTCTACATATTCTACGCGGCGCTGAGTATCTGGGAAATGTGAGTTTCCACCGTCGATAATAATATCACCAGAAGACAATAACGGAATCAATAAATCGATAAAAATATCTACTGGTTTACCCGCTTTTACCATCAACATTACTTTACGAGGGCTTTTTAACGACGAAACAAAATCTTCTATGGTATGTGCACCATAAATATTTTTACCTTTTGCTCTGCCTGCTACAAAGTCTTCAACTTTATCAACTGTACGGTTAAATGCACTTACATGGAAGCCTTTGCTTTCCATATTAAGGATTAAGTTTTCTCCCATCACGGCGATTCCAATCACGCCAATATCAGATACTTCTTTCATTATTTAAGAAATTGAAAATTTTTATTACTAACTGTTCATGGCATATAATACACCGCCAAACAAGAGCCAAATCTAAGGATACATTTCTTAAAAGAGATAAAAATGCCCAATTAATTTCCTTAGCAGGTCTGTGAAAGCAAAAACCCCAAAATGTTAGCATCATAAAAAAAGCTTAAACCTCATACAAAATGCAAAAAGTTTAAGCTTTGGATAAAAACGTTTTATGGATTAAACAGCTTTAACCACTGTTTCAATATTTCCACGGGTTGCTTTTGAATATGGACAACCTTTGTGGGCTGCATCCGCCAGTTTTTGAGTTTTTTCCAACTCTAATCCGGGAATGTGGACATGAATTTCTGCCGATAATTGATAAGAACTTTCACTTTCTTGGTTAAAACTAACATGAACCTCGGCGGTTGCATCACTCACATCAACGCCGTCTCTTTTGCCAACGGAGCCTAATGCGCCTAAATAACAACTTCCCCAAGCACCGGCAAATAATAATTCTGGATTTATAAATCCATCCTCCCCACCCATAGCTTGTGGCGCTTTTAGATCCATATCTATTACTCTATCAGCTGATTCGATATGTCCGTCTCTTCCTCCTTTTGCAGTAACTACTGCCGTATATAATTTTTTCATTTTGTAAAAATTTATTGAATAAAAAAACCGGCTTCACCTTGAAGCCGGCTAAACTAATTTCATAGGTAGATGAAATTACTCTGCAGATGCCTTTTCGTTAACAAAGGATTCTGCAACTTTTGTTAAAGCAACATCTGTGTTTTTCTCGTTTTCTAAAGTTTGCGAAAGCAAATCGTAGACCTCATCATGTCCCATTGTTTTTGCAAAAACTCTTAATGTTCCGTAAGTAGCAATTTCATAATGTTCCACTTTTTGAGCAGCTAAGATCA
>DASSWV010000563.1:0-6463 GCA_035704545.1 Pelobium sp. | reverse complement strand
TGTTGTAACTGTTCTGCTTGCTGGGCGTTAACCTTATTAAATAAATCACTGTTGCTGCCTTGTGGCGGTGGATTGTTGGCCTTATTGTTTTTACCAAGCGAACTAGAATTGAGGCTATAATCAAATGAAAAATTAAAATTAGTTAAACGGGGCAGTTTACCATCTTGCCACGTGTACCTATCAATATCCCTGCCTTGCTCCCTCCCATTTACTGTTTCTTTGTAAAAAACATAAGGGTTTAGTGAACCGGAAAAGCTTATCCCTAATTTTTCAGTAAAAAAAGTTCGTCCGCCAAAACTTAGCTGCGAGAGTTTGAGGCTATCGGCAACAAAATTGTAGGAACCATTGACAGATAAACCCTGTAAAATCGGGATCTTTCTGACGCCATTATTGGTTGTATCCTTTGAGTCGCGTACTTTTATCTCGATATTATTTTCAAGCCCAAAATTGATGGCGGCACTTTTTCCGTTTCCTGGGCCTCCATATAAACTGTTTTCAAAAATAGAATATGGACGCCTTTCGCCAAACTGGTTAACTTGCAAACTGTCGTAATAACCAAACTTAGCCTGTCCAAAATCGGGGCGATAAGAAAAGCCTACGTTAGGCGTAACCACATGCCTAATAGCCATCAGCTTGCCTTTCTTAAAGTTAACCATTCCGTAAATCTTAGTGCTTAAACTACCTCCAACACTATATTCAGACGCTCGTCTGAAACCTGGGATGGTATCAATTGCTGTTGAATCTATAGTTCCGGTTGGGGTTGGTCTTGCAATGTATTGTTTTCTGATGGTCTGGAAATACCATTTTTCACTGTAATTGATGTTTTGGCTAAATTGAAAGAATTTTAAAACCTTGGACGACATTGAGATCGGAATATTGTGCTGAACCCCGCTGCGAAGTCTTTTTAAGCTTTCGCTTTTAAATAACAACGAATCAAATGTACTTAATTGGTTATCTGCCTGCATAGAATAGCCCACTGCAATTCGTTGATACCACGCTTGCTCCCCCACCCGGTCTTTCGAATCAAAAGGGTTTAACGTAGTCATGCTGAAATTTAAACTTGGCAAACTCAGTGAAACTGTACCGGTTGACAAATCTTGACTATGGGTTAATGCTGTAGTTAAACTAAACGGCGAGTTTGCCCAATTTTTACTGTAAGAGATACTGGAGCTCAATTGGTTTTGCACAATTTGCTGATAGCTAGAACCGGGCACATTCCGGAAAGCACCTCTTGTACTTGCGTTTACAGATGCTCCAAAGTTAGTTCCGGGACGGGCGTTGGCGTTTTGTTGGTGCGACCACCTGATCTGGAAATCTTTCGTTGGATTTTCAAATTCTGGTGTGCCTTCTACACCGAACTTACGTGAAGAATAAGACAGGTACAGGTTTCCACTGTATTTGTAACGTTTTGTATACCTACTGGCAACATTTGTTTCCCATGATCCTTTTGAATAAACGCCACCTTTTAAAGTTAAATCCCAGTAATCGTTTAAACCGATATAATATCCGAAATCACGTAAAAAGAAGCCTAAAGTAGCGTCTTCGCCAACCTGAGGCAACATAATACCGGAAGCTCTTTTGTTAGGTTTAGGAAAAAAACCAAAAGGCAATACAAAAGGCAACGGAACATCTTCAATTACCATATACGCAGGCCCTGTAACTATCTGGTTTTCTGTAGCTATCCCTTTTGTTATAACGATGCCAAAATGCTGATGGGGCGAAGGCAAATCACAGGTAGAGTAAACCACATTTTGCATGTGCACCTCATCATTCTCCTGTTTCTTAATTTTACCGCCCGTTATATAGCCGCCGTCTTGATCGGTATAAACCTGAAAAATTTTCCCTTTCTCGGTCTTAAAGTTATAAAACACAGAATCTGCGGTTAATGCACCTTGCGATGGATCTTTGAAAATAGGCAAACCAGAAAACCGCCCTAGAGAATCTGTTATACCTTTCGCAAAAATTGTATTGTCTTTATAATCAACTTTTATATATCCTGCATCAACCTCACTTTCACCATAGGTAATTCTTGCATTGCCAAACAGGTACATTACATTATCTTTGGCATCGTAAAAAGAAGAATCAGAAGCTACTGCTTTTATCACATCGGTAATTTCTCCGGCTTTAGACTTTTTTTCGACGCTATCCGTTCTAATTAGAGTAGTACTATCGGTGGTTACAACTATATTTTTTAGTGTATCTTGCTGAAAAAAAGCTGTGGCTTTTGCACTAATGTTTACAAATAGTAAGGCACATGTAAAAAATATATAGTTAAATTTCAAAATCGAATAAGAATAATATTTTTGCAAGTAAAGGTGATCAAAAAACGTCCAAAATTAATGAAAATTACAACATCAAGAAGGTTTATTAAATGTTTAATACTAACAACTTTTAGTTTCTTGCTATTTAGTTCTCTTAAATCCAACGATAAGAAAAACTATTTATCCACAGACTCTAAAATTAAAATTATTGTAATTGATGCAGGGCATGGCGGAAAAGATGGATCAACACGCGGGGCATTCTCTACAGAAAAAGCAGTTGCGCTAGAAGTATCGTTAAAACTAGGAAAAGCAATTGAAAAAAACCTGCCAGATGTAAAGGTAATTTACACCCGAACAGATGACTCTTACCCACAGCTATACGAACGTATAAAGTTGGCAAATAGGGAAAAAGCGGATATTTTTATTTCTATCCATTGTAATTCTATGCCTCATAACATGAAGGGGCGCTCGTTAGTAAGAGGGACCGAAACTTTTGTGGCAGGCCATAACCGCTTAGGCGAACAAGATGTAGCAATTAGAGAAAACGCATCAATACTTTTAGAAAAGGATTATAAGGACAATTACGACGGGTTTGATCCTAACGACCCAGAGAGCTATATCATCTTTTCTTTGATGAAAAATGCTTTTAGAGACCAGAGCATAAGATTGGCATCATTAGTGCAAGAAGAGTTTAAAAAATCAGGACGGGTTGATAGAGGCGTTAAAGAGCAAGGTTTGGCCGTTTTACAAAGAGCTGGAATGCCAGCAATTTTAACAGAAATTGGTTTTATTAGTAACCCAGAAGAAGAAAAATACATGAACTCTGAGGCGGGTCAAGCTGAAATTGTGAACAATATTTTAACTGCTATTACTCGCTATAAAAAGCAAGTAGATAATTAACAATTTAAATAAAGAATTAACTAAATCAATTCCATTTGAAAATCTCTAACGAAACCAAAGTCGGTATTTTAGCCGCTCTAGCAATTGCAATATTTATTGTTGGGTATAATTTTTTGAAAGGAAACGATATCTTTTCAAGCGAAAATGAATTTTACGCAAAATATGATACGGTAGATGGCTTAGCCATATCTAAACCGGTACTGGTAAATGGTTACCAAGTTGGACGTGTATCTGCACTTACCCTACAAAAAAACGGGCAAATTATAGTCCAGTTTAAAATAGACCCAGAATATGCAATTCCCAAAAACACCATTGCAAGGTTAGAAACCACTGATTTACTGGGCAGTAAAGCAGTGGTTTTTGATTTAGGTAACAGTTTAAAATATGCTGTAGATGGGGACACCTTAAATGCAAATGTGCAGGCTAACCTGATGGAACAAGTAGAACCCATACAGAAAAAAGCAGAAGTAATTATCGCAAAGCTCGATTCTTTACTAACTTCTGTTAATACCATACTTAATCCCGAATTTCAGAAAAATATCAATAGAAGTTTTGCAAGTATTGCCCGCACTTTAGAAACTTTGGAATCGACATCCAAGACTGTTGACGGAACAGTAAGTATACAAGCAAGGCGAATTGATGTGATTTTAGCGAATGCAGAATCTATTTCAAACAACCTTAAGAATAATAACCAGAAAATTACTTCCATTATGAACAATATGAATTCGTTTTCTGATCAGTTGGCCAAAACACAAATACAAACCACTATTGAAAACGCAAATAAAGCGGTAATGGAATTACAGACCGCAGTAAATAAAATCAATGACGGTACGGGTTCAATTTCACTGCTACTCAATGACAGTAAATTGTATGATAACCTGAACAACTCGGCTAAAAACTTAGATAATTTAATGATCGATGTTAAGGCAAACCCTAAGCGTTATGTAAGTTTCTCTATTTTTGGAGGAAGAAAAGATTAGAGTAATTAGGCGTTTGGCCTAAATAAAAAGATAACAGGAACGGAAATGGCTTAGCTTTTTCCGTTTTTTTATGGAGAAGCACAATGGAAAAATCTGAAAAACAAAAAATGATAAACGGCGAGCTTTATAACGCCAGTGATGAACAACTTGTAAAAGACCGCAGAGCAGCCAAACGTTTACTAAGAAAGCTGAACATTACCGAATATCTGGTAACCAAAACAGCGAAACAGATCATCAAAGAATTGATCCCCAATGCCTCAAAAACATTATATATTGAACCACCTTTTCACTGTGATTATGGCTACAATATCAGCTGTGGCGAACGGGTTTATTTCAATGTGAATTGCGTAGTGCTTGATGTGGCAAAAGTAACCATCGGTAACGATGTGATGTTTGCACCTGGTGTTCAGCTTTATACCGCAGCTCATCCGATAGATAAAGAACTGAGGAAAAAGGAAGAATTTGGCAAACCAATTACCATTGGAAATGATGTTTGGATTGGCGGAGGAAGCATTATTTTACCCGGGATTACCATTGGTAACAATTGCGTTATTGGTGCCGGCTCTGTAGTCACTAAAAATGTCCCAGACAACTCGATGGCGGTGGGCAACCCTGCGAGAATAATTAAAGATTTGAGTTAGCCTTATTTTATAGCAAAATCACGACAGCTCTTCTTCCAATAAGCGTAATTTAAAAATCGATTACCAAAAAGCCACATAAATAAAGATATTTGCGCCCATGGAAGCGAAAAAAATTGGCATTACGGGTTGGGGAAGTGTTTCTGCTTTAGGTTCGGATAAAAGTAAAATTTGGCAAAGCTATTTAAACAACGAACACTGCTTTACAAAACAAGTTTTTTTGCAAGGCGATGATTGGTGTGCGCCTTTAAATGCTTCCTCAAAAATGCTTGTTAACGAGCTTCAACAACAGAAACAAGCCTATAAAAATTTAGATCCAAGCGTAATTTTCGCAATAGCTGCTTCCAGGTTAGCAGTAAAAGATGCCAGTTGGGACGGTGATCACGAATTCGGTATCAACATTGGTTCGTCGCGAGGAGCCACTACTCTTTTCGAAAAATATCACACAGATTTTATCGCCAGTCAAGAAAAAGAAACTTACCCGCTTTGCTCTCCTGCAACTACGCTGGGAAATATCGCCAGTTGGGTGGCAACAGACTTGGCGACAGATGGACCAGCAATATCGCACTCCATTACTTGTAGTACTGCTTTACACGCCATCATTAATGCGGTGGTTTGGATTAGCTCTGGTTATAGCGATAGGTTTTTGGCCGGAGGAAGTGAAGCCCCGCTGACTCCTTTTACATTGGCACAAATGAAAGCTTTAAAAATCTACGCAGTAACAGCCGATGATTTCCCTTGCAGGGCGATGGATTTGGACAAGAAAAAAAGCAGTATGATTTTAGGCGAAGGTGCAGCTTGTTTTAGCCTAGAGGCAGATTCAAAAAATGCTATTGCAAACATTACCGGAATTGGCTATGGAACGGAAGTGATTAAAAATGGTGCTTCATTGTCTGCCGATGCTACCTGTATGCAAAAAGCAATGCAAAAAGCGCTAAAAAATCATGATCTAAAAAGTATTGATGTGGTGATTATGCATTCGCCAGGGACTGTATTAGGTGATGTTGCAGAAATGCGGGCGATTGAAGCTGTTTTTGGAGAAAATCTTCCTTTGTTGACCTGTAACAAATGGAAATTGGGGCATACATTCGGTGCTTCCGGAGCATTGAGTTTAGAAATGGCACTTTTAATGTTGCAACACAACCATTTTATGGCGCCTCCTTATCTTAAAGCTCAAATCCAAAACAGAAACATCAAAAAAATAATGATCAATGCAGTTGGTTTTGGAGGGAATGCGGCGAGTATTATTGTTGAAAAAGAAGGTTAATAAATTCTATTGTTCACCTATTTCCTTTAATTTAAGAAGTGCTTTTGGGTAGCTCTGATTCATATAATCTATAAAATCTTCGGTGGTATCAACCTCAACAGTAACCGTAGTAACGCCGTTACTTTCTTCAAAAGAATAATTTTCGAGACCACCTGCCCATTTTTCAACTTCCGGACCCTCAGTAATTTCTTTATCGGCTGTAAGAAGACCGTAATGTGCGATGGAAACAAATCTGTTTGGAATGTTTTCAGCTATCCTAGAAAC
Organism: Pelobium sp.; assembly: GCA_035704545.1. GTDB lineage: Bacteria > Bacteroidota > Bacteroidia > Sphingobacteriales > Sphingobacteriaceae > Pseudopedobacter. The sequence goes on along the minus strand of DASSWV010000563.1, from coordinate 153 downwards.
CATACCTCCTTTTTCTCCATTTTCATCTGTACCAATAAATAGAATTTTGCTGCCCTGATCCCAGCTTCCTTCATAAGTAGATGTTGGATTAAATAATGCCGTCCATTGCTCATAAGTTGATTTATTGTTAATGCCAAGCATCACATTATAAAC
>DASSWV010000456.1:0-4654 GCA_035704545.1 Pelobium sp. | reverse complement strand
GGCATCATTCAGTCCGTCTCCAATCATCAATACTTTGGCATCATTTCTTTGTTGCTTGGCAATAAAATCAAGTTTATTTTGCGGTGATTGTTTGTATAGTAAATGCAGGTTGCTTTTAAAATACGGCTTTAATAAACTATTGTCTTGGTTGCTGTCGCCAGATATTAAATAGGTATGGTAATTTTGATTTAAAGACAGCATCACTTCGCCTAATTGTGGGCGTAGTTTCTGATTAATTTTAAAGTAGCCTAAATATTGCTTACCGATACTGATGTGAACCTGTGGCATACTCACGGTTTCGTAGGCTGATCCGATCACAAACTCGGCACTGCCAATTAGGATTTCCTGATTTTGATACATCGCTTGCATCCCGCTACCCACAATTTCTTGAAAATCATCTATCAATAATGTGGTGGAAGAATTGATATGATTGCAAACTTTACGGCTTAAAGGGTGCGAAGAGTTTTTACACACATTGTAAATGATGTTGCTTTCCATTGTTTTAAGCTCACCAATAAATTCCACTGAATTGTTATCGGCAAGAGTTACTGTCCCAGTTTTATCAAAAACTACGGTGTCAATTGCGGCCAGTTGCTCCACCACATCCGTGTTTTTGAGGTAAAACTTATTCTTGTCAAAAATGCTTAAGGCAGCACCCATGGTAAAAGGCGTACTTAGCGCCAAAGCGCAGGGGCAGGCAATAATTAATATTGCAGTAAAAGCATTTAGTCCAATTTGCCAGTTTGTAGGTAACCAAAACAAAAAGGTGAGCGTAGCCAAACTTAGCAGGATAATGCTGAAATAGTGACTGACTTTTGTGACAAAGGTTTTGGTTTTGTTATCGTTGGTTTTTTGGAAGCTTTCGTTGTTCCATAAACCAGTGAGGTAACTTTGCGATACAGGTTTAATCACCTCTAACTCTAAAGAACCAGCCGTTTGTCGGCCACCAGCGTAAATTATTTCTCCCAATACTTTTTGTACAGGTTTTGATTCGCCTGTTACAAAGCTAAAGTCAATCAGCGCATTGCCGTTCAGAAGAATTGCATCAGCGGGAATGATTTCTTGGTTTTTTACGGAGATGCGGTTACCTTCTTTGATGCGCTCTAGTGCCACTGGTTTTGTAGTGCCGTTTTCACCCATTACATCAACCGCTACCGGGAAAAAAGAGCGGTAATCTCTTTCAAATGATAAATGATGATAGGTTTTCTGTTGAACAAATTTCCCGATGAGGAGGAAAAAAACCAATCCGGTAAGGGTATCTGCAAAACCTTCTCCTGCACCAAAGCTATAATCGCCAAGGCTTCGTAAAAATAAGACCGCGATACCGAGCGCCAAGGGGAAATCGATGTTTAAAACGCCCTGTTTTAAAGAATAATATGCTCTTTTGAAATAATCTAAACCCGAGTAAAAAACTACAGGAATGCAAAACAATAAATTGAGTACGCTAAAAAACTCCCCAAAATGCTTATCAGGAGTTGATATTCCAAAATAGGCAGGAAAACTTAAAATCATCACATTCCCAAAACAGAAACCGGCAACCGCAATTTTAGGAACCAATCCGTCTTTCTTAGCGCTATTCTGGTTCACTACGTCTTGCAAACTAATTAAGGGCTCATAGCCAATATTGGTTAGCAATTGCGCAACTTTTTGTAAGGTAATATGTGTATGATGAAATTGGAGATAAAGCTGTTTTTTTAGAAAGTCTACTCTGCTTTCAATAATACCGGCATCTAGTGTATTTAAGTGCTCCAAAAGCCAGATACAAGAACTGCAATGTATGGTTGGTAGGTAAAAAGTAACAATAGTTTTATCATTGTCTTGATAATTGATGAGTTTGGCTGCTATTTCTGAAACGTTGAGGTAATCGAAATCTTGACTTTCCTTTTTTTGCGAGGCCCCAGGATGTTTGTTAAGCTTATAATAGTTGTGCAGGTTGCCTGCGGATAAGATGCTGTAAACATTTAAACAGCCATTACAACAGAAACTTTTCTCGTCTTTAATTAACAATTTAGATAAACAGTCATCGCCACAGTGGTAACAGACTTCATTTGTAATTACGGCCATAAATCAAAGGTCTTGAAAAAAAATCACGGAAATAATGATGGTGCATTTAGCAAAAAGTGACGAAAAGCATTTTCTTTAAGAAATCATTGGCTGAAAGAGTTCATTGGTCATTAGTAGAAGGAGTTTATTAGTGGCAAGAGTATATTGGTTATTAATAATTCATACCGATTTGGTTTTTGGTTCAAAAATTGCTTAAATTGTGATATAAAACAGAAATTTATGCGTAAGGAGCTTCAAGAATTTTCTTTATTGATTGATGAGCAATTTGATTTAACTGAAAAAAGAACTAATACCTTTTGGGCATTTTTAGTGAGTTTATTCAAGTAGTTTTAGGCTTCATCGCTTCGCCACAGTTCAATTATTGAACTGAAGGGAATTTTACGGTCATTAAATTAAGAACGCTATCCTTTCCGTCGCGTCTTATCACTTACATTCTTTTACTTACAACTTATCACTTACCCCTCCCTACAATTAACCCGCTAGAACTTTAAACTCTGAACTTTAAACTATAAATTTGCCTCCTTAATAAAAAAAACAGTTTTGAGAAGAGAGCCGCAGCCATTAAACGGGTTAACCGTACATGATATAGCCGAAGAAGGAAAAGGTGTTGCCCGGGCAGAAGATCTGGTCGTATTTATCGAGAAAGCCATTCCGGGGGATGTAGTGGATGCTTTGGTTTATAAGAAGAAAAAGAAGTTTGCCGAAGCAAAGATTGAAAGAATCATTACCCCATCGCCTGAAAGGGTAGATCCATTTTGCCAGCACTTTGGTGTTTGTGGCGGTTGCAAATGGCAGCACATGGATTATCAAGCACAGCTTAAGTACAAACAAAAATCTGTTTTAGATGCTTTACAGCGATTGGGAGGTTTGGATGTTACCCATGCTGAAGCAATTTTACCGTCTGCGCAAGATAAATATTACCGAAATAAATTAGAATACACATTTTCAAACAAACGCTGGCTTACCGAAAAAGACGATATAATTGAAGACGAGAAAGATAGAAACGCTTTAGGTTTTCATGTTCCATTGCGTTTTGATAAAATTTTAAAGATAGATCATTGCTATTTGCAAGCAGATCCTTCCAATGATTTAAGAAATAGTATTGCCGAGTTTGCAATTGCCAACGATATTTCTTTCTATGATTTAAGAGCGCATGAAGGTGCTTTACGGAATTTAGTGATCCGTACTTCTTCAACCGGTGAGCTGATGGTGATTGTGATTTTTGCTTACCCAGAGGAAGGACAAGTTGAGACGATGATGGAGTTTGTGAAGAACAGTTTTCCACAGATTAATTCACTTTTATACATCATCAACCAAAAGAAAAACGATACTTTTTCTGATCAAGAAGTATTGCTTTACCATGGAAAAGCATTTATAGAAGAAGAAATGGAAGGTTTAAGGTTCCGCATTGGGCCAAAATCTTTTTACCAAACCAATTCTTTACAGGCTTACGAACTTTATAAAATTACCAGAGAATTTGCCGAGCTTAAAGGCGATGAACTGGTTTATGATTTATACACCGGTACTGGTACAATTGCCAATTTTGTGGCTAAAAGAGCTAAAAAGGTAGTGGGAGTGGAGTACGTTCCGGATGCGATTGTGGATGCAAAAATCAATTCGGAAGTAAACGGAATCAACAACACGGTTTTTTACGCAGGCGATATGAAAGATATTTTAAACAATGATTTCATCAACCAAAACGGAAAGCCAGATGTGGTGATTACCGACCCGCCGAGGGCCGGAATGCACCCAGATGTGGTAGAACGTTTAATGGAAATGGAAGCCGATAAAATTGTGTATGTAAGTTGCAACGCGGCTACCCAAGCTCGGGATTTAATCCGCCTTAAAGAAAAATACGATTTAGTACGCATTAAACCCGTTGATATGTTTCCGCATACGCAACATGTAGAAAACGTTGTTCTTTTAAAACTAAAAAAATAATGAATCCAGAAGAGTTATTAGGTCAAAATGATGGGCAACAAGCCCCTGAAGAAAGTCCGCTGATTAGTTTAAAAAAAGACCTTGAGTTTTACAAAGAAACGCTGCGTGAAGTAGCGGTGGAAATTATGGTGGAAGGACTTTCGGCTTACCCTGTTTTTGTAGCTCACCAACATGAAGTTGCTTTGGGAGAAATGATTTTAGACAGAAACGAACTTGGAACAAACTGGACTATCCAAGCTTCAACATTTGAGGAATTTGTGGAGAAGGGAATTATCCAACATTCTAAAAAAGAGATGTTTTTGCAGAGTTTTAAACCTGCGGATGATTTTATGTGTGTTTTTACAATAGTACCGGAAGGAGCAAATTTTGTTTATTATCCTTATAAGTAGTTTTTAGTTAGTCAGTTAGTTAGTTAGAATGAAGCGACACATCACAAAAATAGGTGTTCAGATAGCTTGACGACTTTGTATTTGAGGTTTTTAATATCGTCGGAATGGCGGAAAGGATGAGCAGACTTCCGAAGTTTTTAAGACTTCGGAAGTCTTTAAATCGATGATAATAAAACAAAAAATCCCGAATCAATCGGGATTTTTTGTTTAAAAATATCAAAGTATCCAGCTTAAGCTTTAAGCTTTAAGCCTTTAGCCTT
>DASSWV010000450.1:0-2726 GCA_035704545.1 Pelobium sp. | reverse complement strand
TTATGGTTCAGTTCAGATATCAGAACTTTAAACTGCCACAGCACCTTTAATATGTGGATGCGGATCATAACCTACCAGTTCAAAATCCTCAAACTTAAACCCAAAAATATCTTTTACCTCCGGATTGATTTTCATAGTTGGCAGCGGGTTTGGCTTGCGAGATAGTTGCAGTTCTGTTTGTGTGATGTGGTTATTGTATAAATGTGCATCACCCAGGGTATGTACAAAATCTCCCAAATCTAAATCGCAAACCTGCGCCACCATCATGGTTAACAATGCGTAAGAAGCAATGTTAAAAGGCACACCCAAAAATATATCTGCACTGCGTTGGTAAAGCTGGCAACTCAATTTGCCCCGCTCCTCTCCTTTTACCGGATCAGGGGGAGCAACATAAAACTGGAAAAAACTATGGCAAGGAGGCAAAGCCATATTCTCAATTTCAGCAACATTCCATGCCGAAACAATAATTCTACGGCTATCTGGGTTGGTTTTGATCTGGTTGATGATGTTTGTAATTTGATCAATATGCTTTCCATCAGGCGTTGGCCAAGAACGCCATTGCGAACCGTAAACCGGACCCAAATTACCGTTTTCATCTGCCCATTCATCCCAAATTTTAACACCGTTTTCTTTCAGGTATCTAATATTGGTATCGCCACTTAAAAACCAAATCAGCTCGTGTATAATAGATTTTAAATGCAATTTTTTTGTGGTCACCATCGGGAAACCTTCTGCTAAATTATAACGCATTTGATAACCGAAAACACTCAAGGTTCCAGTGCCTGTTCTATCGTGTTTTTGCACTCCCTCTTTTAGCACATGCCTCATTAAATCTAAATACTGCTTCATTATTTTGGTTTTATCCTACAAATTAAATTAATCTATATTTGTTATCCTATTAATGTGCAAAAAGAAAGGTTAATATTTAGATGATCACATTTCCATCGGCAAAAATCAATATCGGGCTAAACATCACCAGCAGAAGATCAGATGGCTATCACAATTTAGAAACTGTTTTTTATCCAGTAAAAATAAAGGACGCTTTAGAGGTTATTGAAGGCACAGCAATGAGTTTTGAGACTTCGGGGATCGAAATTCCGGGACACGCGAATGAAAACCTTTGCCTACAAGCCTATGATTTAATGCGCAAGGATTTGGACTTGCCAAACATCAACATTCATCTGCATAAAAAAATCCCCATTGGTGCTGGTTTGGGTGGCGGTTCTGCCGATGCTGCTTTTTTCATCAAATTGATCAATCAAAAGTTTGATTTAGGTTTAAGTACTGAGAAAATGCAGAATTATTGCAGACAGCTTGGTGCAGATTGTGCTTTTTTTGTGGAGAACAAACCTGTTTTCGCTTTCGGCAAAGGCGATGAGTTTGAGGCTATAAACTTAGATTTAAGCCCCTATTTTATCACTTTGATAATGCCTCCAGTTCATGTTTCAACAGGCGAAGCTTATCGAGGTGTGCAACCAAAAACAACCCAGCAATCTCTAAAAGAACTCATAAAATTACCGATTGAAGATTGGCAAGGAAAAATTACCAATGATTTTGAAAACCACATTTTAAAAAATCATCCTTTAATTAGAGGTGTAAAAGCATCTTTGTTAGAAGCCGGAGCTTTGTTTGCTTTGATGAGCGGTAGCGGCGCTTCTGTTTACGGAATATTTAAGAAAGCCACCGATTTAAGCGCTTTAGGGAAAGAAAACATCGTTTTTACGGATATTTAATGACCTCAGAACAACCTAAACTTTTAATTATTGGTTCGGTATGGCCAGAGCCTAATTCTTCTGCAGCGGGAAGCCGGATGATGCAATTAATTGAAGTTTTTGCTACAAGCAATTACCAAATCACTTTTGCAAGTGCAACTGCCGATAGCGATTTTGCTGTTAACTTATCAGACTATGGTATTGCAAAGGTTTCTATAAAACTAAACCACCCCAGTTTCGACGATTTTGTAAAAACCTTAAACCCTACAATTGTTTTGTTTGATCGGTTTATGACTGAGGAACAATATGGGTGGCGGGTAAGTGAAAATGTTCCGCAAGCTTTAAAGGTTTTAGATACCGAAGATTTACACTGTTTAAGAACTGCCAGACAAAAAGCTTGGAAAACAAACGCTAGCTTTCACTTTACAGACTTATTGCAGGAAGAAGTAGCCAAACGTGAAATAGCAAGCATTTTACGGTGCGATTTAGCGTTGATGATTTCTACTGTAGAAATGGAAATATTAAGTTCCATTTTTAAAATAGAGGATTCGCTTTTGCTATACCTTCCTTTTATGCTCGATGGAATCTCAAAAGAAAATACTCAAAACTTACCCAGCTTTGAGGAAAGGGAACACTTCATCAGTATCGGTAATTTTTTGCATGAACCCAATTGGCAATCAGTATTGCATTTGAAAAACAATATTTGGCCATTCATCAAAAAACAAATTCCTAAAGCCGAGTTGCATATCTATGGTGCTTATCCATCTGCAAAAGTGTTACAGCTAAACAACAAAAAAGATGGTTTTTTAATTAAAGGAAGAACAGAAAATGTAGCCGAAGTGATGCAGAAAGCGAAAATCTGCCTTGCTCCTCTCCTTTTTGGAGCGGGTTTAAAAGGCAAATTAATTGATGCCATGCAAAACGGAACGCCAAACGTCACTACAAATATAGGTGCGGAAGCAATGCATAAAAATTTAGCTTGGAGCGGCATTATTGCAGATGAACCTGAAAACT
>DASSWV010000429.1:0-5877 GCA_035704545.1 Pelobium sp. | reverse complement strand
TTTTATATGGTTGGGCTATTTGCCTTGATCTTAAAGTTTTTAGACTTGACGATGTGTGGGATTTTTAGCATTAAAGTCCGATAGAATACACAGAAATTGTCTTGTCTAATTTGGGTTCCAAGAATAATCATAATTTACTTTCGCCATTGTTTTAAAATGTTAGCGAAGAAATGTTATCTGTTCCTTTAATATTTAATTTTCAGAAAATACACTAAGTACCTTTTTCAGTCTTAAAAAACTCAAAAATTCCATCAATTTGTATGGTTTTTTGATTTTTCGACCCTTAAAGGCACTCAATTTGACGCTGTATGCTATATTTTATTAGAGAGAGATGATTCGTTAATAACTGTAACCATATGGTTATAAAACAGTTAAGCTCCGAACGGGGAGGACGGAGCTTAAACTAACCAATTATAAACCTAAATTAAACGAAAGGGCTGTAGGGGTAGGAGTCGAACCTACACGAAGTGGTTATTTCACATTGCTGCTATTTCCCAAACCTTCGCCACCGAGACAAGGAGGTGTGTCTGCCAATTTCACCACCCTACAGTATATTTATTTTTTCAATTATATCAAAAAGCTTGCCCTTTTGAATCATTGCATAGAACAAATGTAAGAGGAATAGCAATACATTGCAAATATTTCAACAAAATATTTTAATTTTTACTAATTTTTTATTTATACTTGTTTTATATTAATATTCGATAAAAACATGAGTGATAAAACGCGAACTAATTTAGAAATTGATAATTTAGATATCGACATATTATCGATTTTGATGAACGATGCCACCACGGCATACACCGAAATTGCCAAAGAATTGATCGTTTCTGGCGGAACTATCCATGTGAGGATGAAGAAAATGCAGGACATGGGGATTATTAAAGGATCTAACTTAATTGTGGATGCGCAAAAAGTAGGCTATGATATTTGTGCTTTCTTGGGTATATATTTAGAAAAGGGTTCAATTTATCATGATGCTGTTGCCGAGCTTAAAAAGATAAGTGAGATTGTTGAACTCCACTATACTACCGGTAATTATTCAATGTTTGCAAAAATTATCTGTAGAGATACTGGGCACCTGCGCCATGTGTTAAATGATGAAATACAGGCTGTTCCAGGGATTCAAAGAACCGAAACTTTTATCTCTTTGGAAGAAAGCATTAAGCGTCAGATTACGCTGAAATAAGATTTAGGTAAGGTTGGGTTTATAATGCCTGCTTTCTATTTTTGGCAGAGGATTTGATTTATAAGTTCAATAATTCTAAATTTTATCAAATGGAAACTAAAAATAAAAAATGGGAATCAGGACCGATGCAGGAAACCGATGACCAACGCACAGATGAACAGCTAGAAAGGGCCAAACAGGAGTCTGAGCGCCAAAAAGAAAACCTAGACAATAAAGGAGAGGGTTCTTTCAAAGAAAAAAACGGAGACGAGAACCAACAATATTCTGACCTGGAGAACGAACCCAAGCTAGATAAGCAACCCACTAAAACTTCAACCTAGCATTTAAAGTTTATTAATAAACTTTACGTACTATAAGAGCAAATAAAAAAGAGCCACAGGGCTCTTTTTTTATTTTGAGGCTATATCAGATAGGTACCACTTATCAATGATATTTTGTCTTTCTTTAGGGGTAAGTTGGTAAAACTCCGGATTTTTTTTGATGAACATTTTTAAGGTCTCCATTTGGTTAAACCACAGTTCTGCGTATTCGCCAGCGTTCTTCATGCCGTATTTGCTTAAAAATTCAGCGTAAGTATTTGCATTTCTGAAGATTTTATCTTCATTGTCTTCTAATTCTTTTACAGCTTCTTTAGAGGAAGGCAGGGTAAAATCGTATTTTTTTGCATCAAATACTTTTCTAGCGTTCAAATAGTTTTTGAAGTACTTATCTTGATCAGCGTAGTAGTAATAATAGGTCAAGTCTTTTTCAACTTTTTGAGCATATGCGCCTACACTTAAGAACACAAAAATTAATAGAAGTAGTTTTTTCATTTACTGGGAAATTATTTATTTAAAACTAAGCCTTTCTATTTTGCAAATCCGCTAAAAGTTTTGCACAATTGGCTTCAATCAGTTCAAAAACCGGTTTAAAAAGCGTGTCATCATAATAAGGGTCTGGCACAAAATCGTTATCAATTAACAGCCTAACTTTTCGTTTATGTTCGGTAGTTTGTGCCAAAGACACTACATCTTTATAGTTCTGCTGGTCCATTACTATGATGCAATCAAAAGTGTCAAAATCGGTAGTGCTAAACTTCCTAGCTGCTTGTGTGGATATATCTATGCCATTGCTTTTTGCAACGTTAATAGAACGTAAATCTGGCTTGCTACCGATGTGGTAACCACCAGTTCCTGCAGAAGCTATTTCCCAGTTTAATCCTTTTTCTTTCACTAAGTGTTGCATAATCCCCTCTGCCAAGGGTGACCTACAAATATTGCCTAAGCATACCATTAATATTTTCATGTGATTTATTTATTCCCTTGTATATAGTATGACATAATCTCTCCCTGTCTTCTCCAGAAAGGGACACCTAATTATGGCAAATCAAACAATGATGCTTGCTTTCTTTTGCGTTCAATCTCTCTCTGGAGAAGGAGATATTGAGGGAGGTTTGCCGATTTGCATCTAATTTAACGTTCTATTCACAACTCAGCTTTTCTTTCAGCAAAAACTGGTGTAATGTACCAGATTCTAAACTTTTTAAAACGAGTGTACTGTCTGTTTTGTTATTGATTAGGAAGGAATCGGTGAACTTCCCACTTCGGTAACAACTTCCCTGAGTCTTGTATTTAAACTCAGCGTCCACAAAATTACCGTTGAACGTCAATGTATCGCCCATTTTCTTGTAAAAACCTTTCGCATATTCTGTCCATTTTCCTTCCTCGTAACACGAGCCTCCTTGCAGGTCAACTTTTGAGAAGTTGTTGATTACTGTATAAAAAGAATCGCAAGTAAAAGTAAAACTGAAACTTTGATAAGAAATCAGATGGTTTTTGTTTTCTAAAGAATCTTCTGTCCATTTTCCTTGCAAAGAAGCGTTTCCCTTTGACTCTTCTATTTTATTGAATTTGCAAGCTGTTAAAAGGAATAAAGCAATGAGCACTGAGATACTGAAAACTTGTTTTTTAAATTTCATTTTACGTTTGAAAGGTTGCGTTAACGACAGAAACGGATACCGGCTTTTAGCGCTTAAGGCCTGAGGGCGTATGAGTGTATGGCGTGTATAAACGCCCAAATAATTTGACGTACAAATAAAACCTACGAAGCTTTTTAATTCTTCGTAAGTTTTAAACATTATTTTAACGAGCCAACCATGTCTTCGGGTTTTACCCACTCGGTAAACTGCTCTGTGGTTAACAAGCCAGATTCTACCGCTGCTTCACGGAGGGTTTTATTTTCTTTGTGTGCTTTCTTTGCGATTTTAGCGGCGTTTTCGTAACCAATGTGTGGGTTTAAAGCCGTTACCAACATCAAAGAGTTCTCTAAATGCTTTTGTATTTCGGGCAAATTAGGCAATATGCCTGCTGCACAATTATTGTTGAAAGATACGCAGGCATCTCCAATTAAACGGGCAGACTGCAACACGTTTGAGGCAATTACAGGCTTAAAAACGTTCAGCTCAAAATGTCCGGTTGCGCCACCTATTGAAACCGCAACATCATTGCCCATTACTTGTGCACAAACCATGGTTAAGGCTTCTGGCTGGGTTGGGTTAACCTTGCCCGGCATAATAGAAGAACCTGGTTCATTATCCGGGATGATAATTTCGCCAATGCCACAACGTGGGCCCGAGCTTAACATTCTGATATCGTTTGCTACTTTCATTAATGAAACTGCTGTTCTTTTTAAAGCGCCAGACATTTCTACCATGGCATCATGTGCGGCCAAAGCTTCAAATTTATTTGGGGCGGTTATAAAAGGAAGTTTGGTTAGCGTTGCAATGTGTTTTGCAACTAAAAAATCGTAACCTTTTGGCGTATTTAAACCGGTACCCACCGCAGTTCCACCCAGTGCCAATTCTTTTACCGCCTCTAAAGCGTTGTTGATGGTTTTAATGGAATTGGTGATTTGTTGTGCATAGCCAGAAAACTCTTGGCCCAAAGTAAGTGGCGTTGCATCCATAAAATGGGTACGACCAGTTTTGGTGATTTCCGCAAATTCTTCTGATTTTTGCGTTAAGGTGTCACGTAATAGGACTAATCCCGGCAGGGTAACTTCCATCACTTGCTTGTAGGTTGCAATGTGCATTGCAGTGGGGAAAGTATCGTTAGATGATTGCGATTTATTTACATCATCATTCGGGTGCAAAACTTTTTGCTCGTCAGCTAAAGATCCGCCGTTCATCACATGTGCCCTGTTTGCAATTACTTCGTTTGCATTCATGTTTGATTGTGTGCCCGAACCTGTTTGCCAAATAACCAGCGGAAACTGATCATCCAGTTTTCCGGTCAAAATTTCATCACAAGCTTTTGCAATTAAGTCTCTTTTTTCTGAAGTTAAAACGCCCAAATCGGCATTAGCCATTGCTGCCGCTTTTTTTAAATAAGCAAAAGCATGTATGATTTCAATAGGCATGGAGGCCTCTGGGCCAATTTTAAAATTATTTCTTGAACGCTCGGTTTGTGCTCCCCAGTATTTTTCTGCCGGAACTTTAACCTCGCCCATGGTATCATGTTCTATTCTGTATTCCATTTGTTTGCTTTTTGTTACGGGTGCAAAATTAAGCCTTTTTACACTCAAAGCCCAATTATAAACTACTTAATGTGTAAAACTCTCTTTGTTTTTATAGATATATAATTTCTATTTTCCCGCCTCGTTTAAAATGTTTAAAAATTACAATGATTAAAATTCGCCCGTTCCATTTTTTGCTGATTCCTGTATTTATTTTAGCGGCCTGCTCTTCATCGGGTTCCAAAGAACAAAAAGAAAAAAAGAAGATAGATGACACCGCCAAAAAAGATAGTTTATCCCTCATTTTTAACCCTGCCAAGAACAATAAAAAACTGGACGAGTATTTTAACGAGATCCATAGAAAACGCAACTATAACGGAAACGTACTGATTGCGAAAAAAGGCAAAATTATTTATGAAGGCACTTTTGGCTGGGCCGATTACCTGCACCGTGATTCTTTAAAAATAGATTCGCAGTTTCAACTGGCCTCGGTATCAAAACCGATGACGGCCACTGCGGTTTTAATGCTAATGGAGGAAGGGAAGCTAAAGCTGTCGCAAACGGTTGACGAGTTTTTTCCGGAATTTCCGTATAAAGGAATTACTGTGGAAATGTTGCTTTCGCACCGTTCTGGATTGAACAATTACGTTTATTTTACGGATGAGATTTGGAAAGAGAAATACAAAGGAATGACCAATTTGGATGTGATTAGGCTTTACGCTGAGCATAAACCAGCACCTTATTTTCCGCCTAACAGGCAATTTCATTACAACAACACTAACTTTATGCTGCTTTCTGCCATTGTTGCTAAAGTGAGCGGAATGGAGTTTGAGGATTATATGAAACAGCATATTTTTAAACCTTCTGGGATGAAAAACAGTGCGGTTTATTCTACAGCCAAGTATGAGAAAATTCCTGTTGATGTAGTTGGGCATGACAGGGTTTGGCGTCGTTCTGTACGTCAGGATTTTTTAGATGGCGTAACGGGTGATAAAGGCGTTTACTCTACAGTAGAAGATTTGTTTTTGTTTGACCGAGCGTTGCGTGATGGCAGGTTGTTGAGCCAAGAGACTTTAGATTCTGCTTACACCCCACATAGCGATCTTAGAAACACTTATTTTGGTTATGGTTTGGGCTGGCGAATGTATGTTGATTCCACTAAAAATGAGCAGGTTGTTTACCACACCGGCTGGTGG
>DASSWV010000395.1:0-2974 GCA_035704545.1 Pelobium sp. | reverse complement strand
AAAGGTTAAAATTTCGGCATCTGGACTTACTTGATTGTTGTCTGCCAGCATTTCGCTCTCAAATGGCACTATATTGCCGCCCATTGGGGATTGGTATTCTTTGTCTTTTAAATAGAACGCGGTTTTGGCATCAAGAAATGTAGCTGGTTTGGCAAAGTTGATCACTAAAAGCTGTGCGCCTGTAGTGTCAATTTTTCGACTTTCTTCTGTGATTAAATCCATTAGACATTCGGCAGAATCAAATTTATAAACCTTACCTTTTTTGGTGATGAGTTCTGCACCGTATTTTTCATCTGCAATCACCATTTTACAGTGTTCGCATACGTCTTTTCCGTAGTTGATAGCTTGTGGTTCTGTGGTACCGCAACCGGTAATTACCCATAAAGCCAATAAGCTGCTATACAATATTTTTTTCATGATTAGATTTTTTGTTTTCTTTTTAAGCGTTCTTCGTAAAAAAGAACACCCGCTGCAATCCCTCCACCAATACCTACAAAATAGCCCCCAATGTCAGGTAAAGAACCTGCTAAAAAGTTTAATAATTGTTTGTAACCAATAAGCGGTGGTTGATAGCTCATTCCTTCCACTTTTATGGCAGCCATCGGATCTAGGTTATGTCCATAATCATACTCCCACAAATAAAAATCGGTAAAGCCAAAAATGGCGAAGGCTAACAATACAACCATCCAAATCCATAAAAACTTGAGTTTACCTTTCCAGGCTACAAAAAAGCCAAAAGCAACTAGGGCGCCAAATAAATAAGGTAAAACTTTAAACTCCCAAAAATTCTCTACCACAATGTATTGCATCCCAATGTAATGGTTTAAGCCATTGATCTGATCAACGTTGCCAGTAATACCTGTTAACCAAATCTTCATCTCTAAACCTTCTGGATACTGCGGTGCTTCCAGCAGAATTTTCCATAGTGGTAAAAAGTAGGCGCTTAACATTAAAAGGGCACTTAAAGCAATCAGAATTCTGGAATTAGTTTTCATGATGTTTTAATTAAGGTTTAAAACTACCCGCTCTGTTATTGTTGGCGTAGAGCGGGTAAATTTTAAGTATTATTTTTGCACTATTTTGCTTCCGATACCATATTTTAATGGGGTAGAAGATCCTTTTGGAGATACTCTTAAATATCCTGACATTTCTTGGTGTAATGCAGAACAGAAGTCGGTACAGTAGTAAGGGAACATTCCCGGTCTGTCTGGGTTCCATTTTAAAGTGTTGGTTTCACCTGGCATAACCAATAGCTCAACGGTGTTAGCGCCCTTGATAGCAAAACCGTGGGGTACATCCCAGTCTTGCTCTAGGTTAGTGAGATGGAAGTAAACCTCGTCGCCAACTTTTACGCCTTCAATATTGTCTGGAGCCAAGTGGGAGCGGATGGCTGTCATGTAGATATCTACCCTGTTTCCGGTACGCACCACACGGGCATCGTTTTCTGATTTGGTTACATATTTGTGCTGGTTTTCCTCGATTTTATAGAACCTAACTTGATGTTTGGTGACTTTTTCGGCAGGGATCATCTGTGCATAGTGAGGCTCGCCGATGGTAGGGAAATCTAGCAGAAGCTTCATTTTATTTCCGGTAATATCAATCAACTGTGCAGACTGTGTAAGCTCTGGGCCTGTTGGCAGGTAACGGTCTTTAGTGATTTTGTTTAAAGCAACCACGTATTTACCATAAGGTTTTTTAGAGTCGCCACCTGGGATAGATAAGTGACCTGGAGAATAGTAAACAGGGATCCGGTCGATGATTTCCAAATCGCTAAGTCTCCATTTAACAATTTCAGAAGAAACAAACATGGTGGTGTAAGCAAAGCCTTTATCGTCGAACTCGGTGTGCAACGGTCCTAAACCTGGTTTTTTTACCTCGCCTTGTAAAACAGACTCGTACTTTAATACTGGGATATTGCCAGCAACTGTGCCTTCGTAGCTTTTGTTTTTAATGGCCTCCAACATTTTTTTGAAAGAGAATACGGGCAATGCTGCAGCTAATTTACCACTGGCAACCATAAACTCCCCATCCGGAGTTACATCCACTCCGTGTGGAGATTTTGGACAGGGTATAAAATAAATCAGTTCTGGGTGATCTTTAACATCCAATACCATCACAGAATTCATTATGGTGCTGGTAGCGGTGTGGCTTTTTTCGTCCAAAACGTTGTGGGCGTATTTTGCTGGCTTTTTCTTTCCTTTACCTGCTTTAATCAGCTCTTCGGCTTTTCTCCAGTTTAACGCCATGATAAAATCTTTATCTTTTTGGCTGGCATTAACTTCAAGCAAAGTGTGTGCTTGTTCGGTATTATAGGTGGTAAAGAACATCCAATCTCCTGATGGGCCTTTACCGGCGTGGGCAAGGTCATAATTGAAACCAGGAACTCTAATCTGGAAAGCAACGGCCATTTTACCATTGTTTTTATCCACACTTACAAAAGATACGTTTCCTTGGAAGGTTTCTTTGTAGCTATCAATAGCTACGTCATCAGCACCTTCTTCGGGCACAGAGAAACGGGTGTTACCAACTAAGTATTCTGTGTTTTCTGTACAGAATGGGGAAGCGTGGTTACCCGCAGAGTTTGGAAGTTCGATGATTTCAACTGTTTTAAAGGTGGACAAATCAATACGGGCAATACGTGGAGTGTTGTTTCCGTTGATAAAAACCCATCTACCATCATCCTCACCATTTGTTTTACTTAACTCTGGGTGGTGGGCATCATCCCAAGGAATAAAGCCGTGTGAAGTGTTCAGCATCGGTTTAGTTTCTTCATTATAGCCCCATCCGTTTTCAGGGTTTTGAGCAAAAACCGGGATTACTTTAAGTAATCTTCCTGATGGAATTCCGTACGCGGCCAGTTGGCCACTAAAGCCTCCAGAAGCAAACATGTAAAGCTCATCCAGCTTGCCCGGTGCTACGTAAACTTTTTTAGCGGCATCGGTGTCTGTTGTTTCGCTTACTTTGCCTGGTTTAC
>DASSWV010000362.1:0-2390 GCA_035704545.1 Pelobium sp. | reverse complement strand
AAAACTCTTTCTTCTGGATACCAACCAATTGCTGCATTAAATTTCACACCATTTAAGCCAACGGTTGCTATGGTTTCGCTCATATTCAAAGATGATGGTTAGGAAGGTTAAAACAAAGTAATATCGATGTATTTATTTTTGATGTTGATTTATTTCTAATTCAGATTTAAGGCAGTAATTAAGTCTTATATAAGCTCGGTAAATTCCCGAATTTCACAATAGCAAAACCCACCTAATAAGGGCTTTTAATTATAAATAGCCTTCTAAAAGTTTCGCGATTTCTATATCGGAGATAGCGTCTTTTTCCCCTTTATTATAAATGGAAAGCAGGAAAACCGTTTCGTTGATAATTTTCACAAAAGATATAACCCTTGCACCTCCAGATTTTCCTTTATTTTTAGATACAATAGCAAGGCGTATTTTATAAACATCATTGCCTAATGGAATTCCTATAGTTGGGTTCTCGGCAAGTTCTTTACCCAACTCCGCAAGCTCAGTACGAAGCGAAGCATATTTTTTTATCAGTTTTTTAGCTTCCTTTTTAAAGTTCTCGGTAAGTTCAACTTTATAACTCATTCAAAAAATCGTTTAAAGAAGTGGTTTTTAGTTTACCCTTTTTTATTAATTGCATTTCCTCAAACCCTCTTTTCAAATTGCTTAAGACCTCACTTTTTGTGGGTTCATCATCAGTCTCAATTTTCTTAACGTAATGTAGGTTTTTAGCTAGCTCTACAAAATGGTCGTATTCCTTATCTGTGGTATATACTGTTACCTGTCTCATAATTGTTTAGCCGTTGAGTGTTTATCTTCAAAGATGATGGTAAATCCATTTAATTCAAAATTATATTAATCAGTTTTTAGTAAATTTGGATATAAGCCAATGCCATGAGCGAAAACAAATCCATAAAAAAAGATTTATACCAACATCCAGATTATTATTTATTGGATGATCTGTTGACCGCTGAGCATCAATTAATTCGTTCTACAGTACGAGATTGGGTAAAAAAAGAGGTGAGTCCAATTATAGAGGATTTTGCGCAAAGGGCAACATGCCCAAAACAATTAATAAAAGGGTTGGGTTCAATTGGCGCTTTTGGCCCAACCATTCCTACAGAATATGGCGGTGCAGGTTTAGATTATACTTCGTACGGAATCATTATGCAGGAAATTGAACGTGGAGATTCGGGAATAAGATCTATGGCTTCTGTACAAGGTTCTTTGGTGATGTATCCGATTTTTACTTTTGGCAGTGAGGAACAAAAACAAAAGTATCTACCCAAATTAGCAACGGGAGAACTGATGGGCTGTTTCAGTTTAACCGAGCCAGATCATGGTTCTGATCCTGCTGGCTTAACTACCAATATAAAACAAGCAAACGACCATTATTTATTAAACGGTTCCAAAATGTGGATTTCAAATGCACCATTTGCCGATATTGCTTTGGTTTGGGCAAAAGATGAGCAAGGAATTATAAAAGGTATAATAGTAGAACGTAGCATGGAAGGGTTCAGCACACCAGAAACACATGGAAAATGGTCGCTAAGAACTTCTGCAACTGGTGAATTAGTTTTTGATAATGTTAAAATCCCAAAAGAAAATATACTACCTAAAGCCGAGGGTTTAAAAGCACCTTTCAGCTGTTTAAATCAAGCCAGGTTTGGGATTGCTTGGGGAGCTTTAGGTGTTGCAATGGATTGTTACGATGTTGCTTTAAGATATGCCAAAGAAAGAAACCAGTTTGGCAAACCCATCGCTTCTTTTCAGCTACAACAGAAAAAACTGGCAGAAATGATTACAGAAATTACCAAAGCACAATTATTGGTTTGGCGCTTGGGAGTACTAAAAGATGAAGATAGAGCAACGCCTGCACAAATTTCAATGGCAAAAAGAAACTCGGTAGAAACCGCAATAAAAATAGCCAGAGAAGCCCGACAAATTTTAGGTGCGATGGGCATTACCGGTGAATATCCAATTATGCGCCACCTGATGAATCTGGAATCTGTAATCACTTATGAAGGCACTCACGACATTCATTTGTTAATAACCGGAATGGATATTACTGGCGAAAATGCTTTCTCTTAAAAGATAACTGGTATAGTGTTTGTTTTAAGACACTAAATCAAACTCTTATATCATGAACAGAACAGTCGGAATTATTTTAGTAGTTGTAGGAATTGCAATGCTAATTTGGGGAGGTTTCTCTTACACCAAACAAGAAAAAGTAGTTGATGCTGGTCCAATTCAGATCTCTGCTGACAAAAAAGAATCGGTTAACTGGCCTCCGTATGCTGGCGGAATTATTTTAATTGCTGGAGTCGTAGTTTTAGTTACTGCAAAAAAAGCTAACCGCTAATTACAATTAGAAACAATAAATCCTTAAAATAACCTTA
>DASSWV010000347.1:0-2363 GCA_035704545.1 Pelobium sp. | reverse complement strand
TTTATAAGCCCTATATTATGGGGATTTATGATAATTTGAACAATAGAAATAAAAAGTTACGTATCACGTGGGATAAAAATTTGCCTACTTGGTATCCCGTATCTGGCGGTTCCGGTAGGTTATTAAAATTAGAGTTTAAAGCCTTATCTGATCAGGTTGTTATTGGCGATGATGTTTTTTGGTTCCAGGGAAACCACGGTGGCGCACAATGTGTTACCAGCAAATCAGAAAATATAGCTTTTACCAACGTAATTACCCATAATGCAACTGGTTTTGTTTACCACTTTGTAGGTAATAAAAATATAACTTTAGAAAGCGTAAAAATTGAGCCGGTGGGTAATAGAATAGCAGTTTCGCCACGTGATGGGATACATTTTGCGCATTGTACAGGATTAATATCATTAAATAATGTAGTGG
This sequence comes from Pelobium sp., assembly GCA_035704545.1. Taxonomy (GTDB): domain Bacteria; phylum Bacteroidota; class Bacteroidia; order Sphingobacteriales; family Sphingobacteriaceae; genus Pseudopedobacter. Next base: position 1,946 of record DASSWV010000347.1, on the reverse strand, counting down.
TAAAAAACACGCCTGGAGATGATGGACTAAACGTACATGGCCATTACCTAACGGTAGGTTCAATTTCATCCAAAACGGTAACTTTTAAAGAAAAAATAATAACAGATTTAAAAGAAAATAGTCGTATTCAATTTTTAAATGCACAGTTTCAACCCATTTGGACTGGGACTATTGAAAGTGCCACACCTAAAATTGCAAATAATACACCTGCAACTGTTGTTTTTAAAGAAACTCCTCCGAGCTGGATTAAAGAAGGCATACTTGCAAATCCATTAGGATGGTTACCTAAATCGTTTATTGTAAAAAACTCCACTTTTGAGAACACAGGAAGGTTTGGCATTATAGCTAAAACTAATAATGTTATAATTGACTCAAGCACCTTTAGATTTAATGCAAATGCAGGAGTAGTTTTCGGTTCCTCTTATAACTCTCATTTTCAAGAGGGCCAATCGCCATGGAATGTCGTAGTTAAAAACAGCACATTTGAAAACAACATTAAAAGAATGGGTAGTATGGGGCCTGCGGGCGTGATGGTTGATCAACTATTTGTTAAAAATCCAAACATTAATGGAAACATGTACTTCTTTAAAAACACATTTAAAGATGAGCAAAATGCCTTTTTAATAAAAGACGCTATGAACGTACGTTTATGGGGTAACATTTTTAAAAACAATGTAAATAATGTCTTTAGGGCTATTCCTACTACATCAAACTTTACTGATACAACTGTTTTTACAGATTATATAACCGACGATTTAGCCAAAGGCGCTATTTATTATAACGAAACATGGTCTGTTTCTAGTAATGTGCAAGATAGCTTAGGTACTGTAACCTGGAATGATAAAACTGGATCTTTCGCCGAGTTTAATTTCGTAGGAAATCATATTTCTTATTATGCAAGAAAAGACCAGCAAATGGGCAAAGTAGATGTTTATTTAGATGATAAACTCGTATTAAATAATTTTGACCTGTATTCCAATACAACAGAATCAAAATCTTTAATTTATCAAAATAATAACTTAGTTAACACTACTCATACCTTAAGAATAGAAAACGCGGGTTCAAAGAATAAAAACGCTATAGGGAATCACATTAACATTGATTTTTTAGTCTACAAACAAGGAAATATTATAGTTAAGCCTAAACTATAGGCAATGTTTAGCTATAAAATTTTTAAAGAGGCTAAAAGCTCCTTTAATTTCTCTGTGGCTTAGAATTACCAAAGCTTATACAAATAACCATATCTCCTTATAAGCAGTAAAACAAACGTTTTAGTTTAAGGAGATGAGTAATGCTTTAAGACAATTAAAAATCTTTAATAACAGCGTATCAGTTCTTTTTGTTAAAATTTGGACGATTTGTATGCTATTCCAAAGCACCTTCAGCTCTAATTTTACACTATCCAATTAACCAATTATTGACAAGGTTATTTTAAACATTGTTAAAACTTTATTAAAAGAAATGAAATTCAGTACTGTTTTTTCTTGTTTGATTTTTTTTGCGTGTATTAGTGTTAAAGCAAATATTAAAAATTTTCAAAATCCTGTTTATGGTACCATATCAGTAGCTACTTATGGGGCAATCCCTGATGATGGACTCGATGACACCCAAGCCATTAGAAACGCAATTGCAGCTGCTATTGCCACCAATTCACCTCAAATTGTGCTATTTCAAGCAGGCAGATATGATTTAATCGAAGCTGGGAGTAACAATTTTTATATCAGACTTTTAAATGCAAATAATATTATCTTAAGAGGCGCAACCATAAACAATGAACCTGCTACCAGATTAGTACGCTTTAATAGTGGCATAGAGAATGCTGATTTGCCCTTTTTATTACAGATAAGATTTTCAAAAAATATAGGTGTAGAAAATCTAATTTTTGATAACGATCCTTACTACTACACAGCAGGCATTGTAACCGAGAAAACAGCTACAACAGTTAC
>DASSWV010000361.1:0-2247 GCA_035704545.1 Pelobium sp. | reverse complement strand
ATTTTTCGTTGGTAAACCTAATCTGTTTTTGGATGGCTTCTTTGTGGAAATCGTTGATTTTTTTGTTGAGTTCGTCAAAATCAAAATCTTGATTGGTACCGCAATCCAGCATGTGGAAATAAACAGAGGTTTTTAAACTTTCAAAATATTCCGGTAAATTACTGCTCCAAATGATTTGGCAATTTCCCTTAATTTGTGGAATTATCGCATTAATTCCATCTTGAAGGTCAATCTGACGAACATGCGAAGACTCTAAATTACCCTGCGGATATAAAACTAAAACATTCCCCGGTTTACTTAAAAGTTCTGCCGCATAAGCCACGCTCTCTCCCGAACTGATTTTTCCCGGCTCCACAGAAAATGAACCGGTATATTTTAACCAAGGATTCATTTGCATCTGCTTTTTAACCGACATAAAATTAAGTCCCTTAATCCCCTGCGCTTTGTGGATGCTGTTGCGCACCAGGTAAGTCGCTAAAAAACCATCCCAAAAACTAAAGTGATTGCACAGCAAAAGATAAGAGGTATCAGCTTTGAAATCAATTGTATTGATAATTAGTTTGTTGAAACGTTTACTCACCAACCAGCTGATAAAATAAAACCCAATTTTAAAAAGAGGCGCCGGAAACTTTTTGGGTTTAATAATCATTTAACAAAGTTGATAAAGTTTGGGCAAAGTTTTTATTGATCATATCGTGATTTTCATCGATAACGAGTTGTTTGGCTAGCTTAATTTTCGGAATGATAGTTTTCCCGATTTTAGCCGGATAACTTTTATCGCGTTGCCCAAAAATAAAGATACTTTTAATCTGATGTTGATTTAACTGATCAACAAATTTTTTGGCATCCAACTTTAAAAACCTTAGGTAAGTGGCGCAGGCAAAAAAGGCGAAGCGTAACTCGGGTGTTCCAATTTCTCTAAATAAAATCTCATATGCTTTTTGGTCAATCACTTTAATTCTTTTTAAAAAAGTAAGTGAGTTGGTCATCCCCTTATCGCTTAAAGCCAAGCGTTCCAACATTTTATTTCCGAAACTATTGTTACTCAAAAACGTAATTATTCTGCCAGGTCTTAAACTTGCAGGTGCAGCAACAATAAAATTATCTACTTTTTCGGGGATTTCTTCTGCCAAAGTACAGGCGTAAAAACTCCCCATAGAATAAGCGAGTACAGAAAATTTTTCAATCTCTTTACGCTCACAGAACTCGATAAATAATTGAGTCAGTTCTTTTTTACTGATTCCTTTTTTAACATTCTCAATATTTTCATCTACAAGTTTTGTTCCTTTATGAAAGAATAAATCAAAGCCATAGAAAGTATATTCACTACCAAAAAGTTCTTCTAAATGCCTAAACTGTTTGCCATGCATCCCATAACCATGAAAACACAGCATTGCTTTTTTACCAGTTCCAAATTGGTAATAGTGCATTTTTACCAGCTCGTTTTCAAAATAGTGATGAGTCATTTTTATATAAATATCCTTTTATCAAAAGGGAATTTTTCAATTTCTGAAATAGTTGCTTTTTTAAAGTCCTTATGATTAGGATTGATCAGAAAGTTAAAATCACCTTTGGTAACCACGGATGGTATTTTAGCAATACAGTATTTACCTTCTAAAATAAATTGATCGCCTAATTTTTGTGTAGATGATGGGTGTGGAAATGCATTCCAGTTTCTCGGCAAATCGCTTTCTGTAATTTCTTTAATTGCCAAACTATTAGGGATATTTATGGTAACCATCATATAATCCTCTGGCAAAGTTGCCAATGTAAAATGCACCGCAACCTCTGCCATAGCCAAGGACCTATTTCCGGCGGTATAAATCAATTCGAAGCCTATGGAGTTCCATCTCCCTCCCTTTATCGCCGCTCCCGCACCCGAAAGTGTATCCGAATATTGCGCTCGCGAAAGTCTAAAAACCTCCATTTAAACCAATATGCCATAATTAATCCTGGTCAACTCAGAAATCACCAACTCTTTCCCGTAAGAATCTCTGATGAGCTCAATAGGCTTAAGATTGCCTAAAGCATAACTTGGCGTATTTAACCAAAGTTTTAGTTTTTCCATGTTGCAAAAAACATCTAACCCGATACTAGTAACTTCCGCCATTTCAAGGATTTTTTCTGAGTGGATGGCTTTAAAATGGAAAGCTTCTGATGTTTTGTAGCGTTGTAGAGATTTTGTAGATATATCGAGAAAATCAGCCCAGTTATCTTCGGTAAACGGTGCATTATCTTGGATAACAT
>DASSWV010000256.1:0-7605 GCA_035704545.1 Pelobium sp. | reverse complement strand
TCTGTAATGGTAGTGGATAGCATATTTGTTGGAGACATTTCGCCAGCTCTAGAATTACTACCCACCGTTTTTACGGTGCTATCTCCGGCGCAGTACATATTTTCGCCGGTTGCCTGTATAAAAAAATTATTGGCCGCAATCCCGTGGATAGCAGGTACAGAACCTGTGTAAATACTAGCATGGCCCGCACCTGTTACTGTTGGTATGTAAGGAATGTGTGTGTTCTCGCAAGAGAATCCATTATTAAGCAAACGATTAAATCCACCAGAACCGTAGCGGTTTGCATAACGGTACAGATAATCCCACCGCATTTGATCTACAACAATACCAACTACCAGTTTTGGGCGGGCGGGGGAATTAGTTAGTTGATTAACTAATACCGGAATTTTAGGTTTTTGTGCTGAGGAATAAAATGGAGATAGAAGGATAAGTAGGATAATAATTCTTTCGATTTTCATTTCTTATAAATTTAAGAGGGCTAATTTAGTATTAAATCAATAAATATATGTTTCTACAACGTTAAACTTCCGCAAGAAAGCATTTCCTTAAATTTCTCACTTTCAAGGTTGCCATGCTACCGGCGCATCTTATTTGTGAGATGTCTCGTAGCCTCAACATGGACGTAAACGCTAAGAAAAAGAGATTTATGGGTAAAGAGATTTTACTTAAAAGCGATTACAAGCAATACCGAAACGCTTGGCGATAATGCAAAAAAAAGTCATTACGGGAGATAACCCATAATGACTTTTTCTGTAAATCTAAATTTTACTGTTTTAAGGTAACGCTTCTTTCTATAGAAGTATTATCTCCCGTCAACTCTTTTCCGTCAGCACCTAACAATGTTATTTTAAGATTTAAGTCGCCCATTGGCGCATTTTTTATAAAATAAGGTTGCCATTTGTCAACAGTAAATGTGGTATCGGCAACATCAACTTTTACTTTATATGCATCAGCTGCAAGTGTAGCATTTTTTACATAAAAATCTAACAATACGTTCTGGGCATCTTTACCTGCGTACTCACCTTTTGGCCTACTGTAAAACAACATTGGCTCCTTTACGCTTTCCATTTCTGTGTATTTTCCATCTTTATCTATTTTAAAATGAACTAAAAAAGAAGCGTCAGGAGATTTTACAGATAAATGGTAAGAACGAGATAAGAAACCTAAAAGATAATGTTCTGAATCAATTGGCAAAGTGACAGTGTTTTCTGGCTTGTATAAAGCTTGGTAAGGTTTATTATCCATAATAAAATGGATGTGTTGGCCCTCAGCAGAATTTGCACATTCCTCAGAATGGTTATCCATTGTTTGCTTGGTTAGCTCATAATTTTCTACATTAAATTTGTAGGTTAATTTTACCGAATCAGTACCCACTTTTTCTGTTTTTACATCGGCTATAGTCAGCTTTGCGTTTGGGAACTCGGCCGCTTCATCCAAAGGTTCAATACTCATTGCAGTTTGTACTACACTGTCTTGTGTGTCCGCAGAATTTTTACCGTCTTGGTTACATGCACTTAAACTTGCCAAAGCAATTAAGCCAGAAAATAAAAACGGAGAACTAAATTTTAAATTCATGATTTTTGATTTTATGTTGTTAAAGATTTAAAGTTATTGATTATGATTGGTTTTGGTGCAAAAATTACGCCATTGGTAGAGGAGAGTTTTTTTAGAGTCGAGAATCAAGAGGTGAGAATCAAGAACTAAAAATCAAGACTGAACTGCATATCCGATAAACTAAGCTTGTTTTTTAGGGAATTAGAATTACGAGACTAGAATCGAGAATCAAGAGCCAAGACTGACTTTCAAAACTTCACAACTTTGAATATAAACTCCCCGCTCTGTGAACTCCGTGTTCTCCGTGGTTAAAACTCGGCGACATGCCCAAGTTTCAGGCAATTCAACATATCCCAGTATGCCTTCTTCAAACTCCAATTTCGCAGTTCTTAAAGCACCTTAAAAGCTTATCTTTGCATTCATAAATGAGAGACCATCAAATTATCACGCTTAAAAATGGCATTCGGGTATTGCTAAAACCGGTAAAATCACCAATTGCACATTGCTGTTTAATCATCAATGCTGGCTCGCGTGACGAAGAAATTGGAGAGCCAGGATTGGCACATTTTATTGAGCACTTGCTATTTAAGGAAACCGAAAAGCGCAATACCAACCAAATTTTAAACCGTTTAGAAATTGTTGGGGGCGATTTAAATGCTTATACCACTAAAGAATATACCTGTTTACAGGCTTCTTTTTTAAAGCCGCATTTAGAGCGGGCCATGGAGCTTTTACAGGATATCGCTTTTTTTTCAACCTTTCCAGAAGAGGAAATGGAAAAAGAAAAGGAAGTGATTTTAGATGAGATTTTAAGTTACGAAGACCAGCCCGAAGAATCTATTAATGATGATTTTGAGTCGATGTTGTTTAGCGGGCATACCTTAGGCGAAAATATTTTAGGTAACCCAACATCTGTTAAAGGATTTAAACGAAAACATTTGGTAGATTTTATTGCCAAAAACTATAATACCCACGAAATTATTTTTGCAGTTTCTGGCTCGTACACTTTAACCAAAATAGAAAAACTGGTCGATAAGTATTTTGGGATCATCCCCGAAAATAAAGCAGTAAAAATAAGAACCGCTCCGGCGGAGAGTATCACGCAAAACAGAAAAGCAGTAAAGCCAATTAGCCAATCACATTGCATGTTGGGTTCAACTGCTTACAGTATCCATCATCAATACAAGCCAGCCTTGTTATTGCTTAACAACTTACTGGGCGGTACCGGGATGAGTTCTCGGTTAAATTTAGAAATCCGTGAAAAACATGGGATCGCTTACACCATTGAATCTAGCTATACACCATTAACGGATACTGGGCTTTTCTCTATTTACTTTGGCACCGATGCCGAAAAAGTGGACAAAGCATTGAGTTTGATAGATAAGGAACTGAAAAAACTCAGAGAAAATAAGCTTGGGAAAATACAGCTATCACAAGCTAAAAAAAGATTTATTGGGCAAATTGCCTTAGGTGAAGAAAACAGGATGGGCGTTTTAATATCCATGGCGAAAAGTCTGCTGGATTATGATAAAATAGATTCTTTGAAAGAGATTTATGCTAAAATAAACCAAGTAAGTGCAGAGGAACTCGCAACCGTAGCCAACCATATTTTACACAGTGATAATTTAAGTTTACTACTTTACAGCCCCGAAGAAAATAATTAGTACATCATGAACATAACCATAAAAGATAAAAACTTTGAGCCATTGCTAGAGTATTGCATGATTGAAAAACGTACCCGACTAATCGGAATAGAGATTAGTGTGGAATACGAAGATCGTGTGCCTGTTTTTTTAGGCGTACTTAACGGTTCTTTTATGTTTATGGCAGATTTACTTAAAGAGATCAATATTTCTTGCGAAAGCACTTTTGTTAAACTGGCATCGTACCACGGCGATTTAAAAAGCTCGGAAAACGTGATAGAAGAATTAAGTATTTCGATGGATTTAGAAAACCGTGATGTAATTATTGTGGAAGATATTATTGATAGCGGCAGAACTCTAGAATACCTGTTAAAGCAGGTGAAAGCCTTAAAACCAGCAAGTATTAAAATTGCAACGTTATTGTTAAAGCCTGATGCTTTGGTAGTTGATTTAGGCGAAATTGATTATGTGGGTTTTGAAATCGGTAACGAGTTTGTAGTAGGTTATGGCTTAGATTATGATGGTTTAGGACGTAATTTGACAGATATTTACCGTTTGTGTGAGGATTAAATTTGGGCAATTTTTCACTTTGTTTTGGTTCTTTAAAAAGACAGCCAAACAATTAAATATTAACCAATCAGCACAAACATCCTCAAAAAAATTATCCCAATTAATTTAAAAAATAGATATTTGGTAACATTCAAATAAAATATGTCAATAGCCGATTTTTTCTCTCCTATAAACATTTCAAAAATTGCCCCAAAAAACGGCTACTACAACAGCCAATTAGGTTTAAAGATTACCATTCACGAAGAAAATTTTCCAGACTTAGAAGAAGGCAGGTTTAACATTGCCATCATTGGTGTAATGGACGATAGGGGAGCGGTAAACAACCAAGGTTGTGCTTTAGCGCCAGATTATATCCGCGAAAAGCTTTATGCCTTAAATGAAGGAAATTTTCAGTCGAAAATTGTCGATTTAGGAAACATTAAACCGGGCGAGAAAATATCTGATACCTACATCGCCATTAAAATGGTTGTTGCTGAATTGATAAAAATGGACATTTGTCCGGTAATTTTAGGTGGCAGCCAGGATTTAACTTATGCCCAGTACATGGCTTACGAAGAGCTAGAGCAAAAAGTAGACTTGGTGGTCATTGATTCGCATTTTGATTTGGATGAATCTGCCGAAGACACTATTGTCACCAATTCTATCTCTTATCTCAATAAAATATTTTTACACCAGCCCAACTACCTTTTCAATTTCAGCAATTTAGGTTACCAAACTTATTATGTAAACCAAGATAGTTTACGCGTAATGGATAAGTTGTTTTTTGATGCGCAACGTTTAGGCGAAATTAGTGGCGCAACGCATATTGCAGAGCCAGTAATTAGAAATGCGGATATGATAAGTTTCGACATTTCAGCTATCAGAGCATCAGACGCAATGGCAAACGGAAACGCTGGTCCAAACGGTTTTTATGGTGAAGAGGCTTGCCAATTGACTCGTTATGCAGGTTATAGCGATAAATTAAGTTCAATAGGTTTTTATGAATTAAATCCCGCTTATGATCAAAACGGTCAAACGGCCATGTTGGTTGCACAAATGATCTGGTGCTTTTTTGATGGATTTTATAACCGAAAAAAGGATTTTCCGCTAAAACCAAAAAGCGATTACGTGATTTACAAAACCAGTTTGCAAGAAGATGCACACGAACTAATCTTTGTGAAAAGTAAAAAAACGGATAGATGGTGGATGCAAGTGCCTTATCCTACAATGGGATCTAAAAATGAACGTTATCACATGGTGCCTTGCCTTTACGAGCATTATCAGTTGGCAATAACTGGTGAAATGCCCGATTTATGGTGGCGTACTTACCAAAAATTGAATTAAAAATTAAAGAAAAATTTGATGAGAAAATTATTGTTGGCGTTATTATTAATTCCTTTTTTAACCCAGGCGCAGGATAAATTTGGTCTTAAAGGCGAGATTAAAAATCTTAAGACTGATAAAACCATTTACCTGATCCACATTGACGGAAGAAACGAGAAACTGGATTCTGCTAAAACCGTGAGTGGAAAATTTGAGTTTAATGTTGATTTAACATCACCGTCTTTGGCAATTTTATTATTGGACCATACCGGTAATGATTTAAATACCAAAGGAACTCCAAAAGATATTTACCGCTTTTTTATTGAACCTGGGCAAGCTACTTTAACTGCAAAAGACTCCATCAAAACTGCAAAAATAAAAGGTTTAGCTATCGCCGATGAATATGCCACATTAAACGCCAGCACTCAAAAGGTAGAAGCCGGACTGATGGCTTTAAACAAGGAATTTGTAGCATTAAGCGATAAAGAAAAATCAAAAGAAGATGTGGTCAAAGGGTTTCAGGATAGATATTTGGTGTTATTAGACGACAGAAAAGCAGTGATTGCAGATTTTGTTGAAAAAAACCCAAACAGCTACGTGAGTTTACATAGCATAAATAACGATTTAGCCACCGAGGACATGAACGTTCCGCAGGTGGAAAAAGCTTACAATGCTTTATCCGACAAGTTAAAAGCAACTCCTTTGGCAAAAACGGTAGAACAAAAATTAGCGCTTGGTAAAGTAACTGGAATTGGCGTAGAAGCTACAGATTTTGAAGAAAGTACTCCAGAAAACATAAAAGTAAAACTATCAAGTTTTAAAGGGCAGTATGTTTTATTGGATTTTTGGGCTTCGTGGTGTGGCCCTTGCCGTCAGGAAAATCCAAATGTTGTGGAAGCCTACGAGACCTTTAAAGACAAAAACTTTACGGTTTTAGGTGTTTCTATTGATAGCAAAGCGGATAAATGGGAAGAAGCAATTAAAAAAGATGGTTTGGTTTGGACCAACCTGTTGGACCGTAGCCAAGATATTGCCAGAACTTATGGCATCAACGCCATTCCTAAAAACTTTTTGATTGATCCTGACGGTAAAATCATCGCAAAAAATTTGCGGGGACCCGCTTTGATGGATAAATTGAAAGAGGTGTTGAAGTAAGACTTTGTTCAAAAAGAAGTTAACTATTAAAATTCTTATCTTTGTATTGTGTTTTACCGTAGAAAAATAATACTCTCACTACTTGAACTTTTTGAGGGACAATTAGATAAAATCCGTTTGCAGAAATTACTTTTCTTATTTGTACAAAAGCAAGCAAAGTCTGAATATGATTTTATCCCCTATCGTTTTGGTTGTTACTCTTATTCTGCTAATGCTGATATGACAGCGATGGTTAAAAGAGATTTTTTAGATGAGACTGAAAAAAGCTTTATAAAAAAAGATAGTGTATGCTATTCGAAACAATTAAAGCCTGTAGATTTTAAGCTTTTAAAAGAAGTAGTATCAACTTATGGGAAAATGAGTACAAATACGCTAATTAGGCACACCTATATTAATTTTCCTTTTTATGCCATCAATAGTGAAGTAGCTGAAAATATTCTAACCAAGGACGAGTTAGACAAGGTTAGTAAAGCTAAACCAAAAGGGAATAGAACGATGCTCTTTACAATTGGTTACGAAGGCATTTCGTTAGAAGAATATTTGGTCCGCTTACTTAAAAACGATGTTAAGGTTTTGGTGGATGTTCGCAGAAATCCACTAAGTATGAAATATGGCTTTAGTAAAAGTCAATTGAAAAAGTATTGTGGAAGTTTGGGTATAGATTATCTACATATTCCAGATGTAGGTATACAATCCGACCAAAGGCAAGAACTACACAATCAGGGTGATTACGATAAACTATTTGTCGCTTATCGTAAAGAAAATTTGACTAAAACAGTCGATTCTCAAAACGAAATTTTAGCATTATTAAAACGGAACAAAAGGATTGCGTTAACTTGCTTTGAGGCAAATATATGTCAATGTCATCGTAAGCATTTGGCAGAAGCTATTGTGAACTTGCCTGAATCCAACTATGAACTAAAGCATATATAGCCAATGGCGTTAACGAAAGTTTTAATAACTGTAAAAACTTATCCTACACTTTCAGCCAAATACGACGAATTAGTATGTACAGCTGGATTTCTGGAGGATGGAAGTTGGATTCGATTATACCCAATCCCATTCCGGAAAAAATTATATACGGAGCAATACAAAAAGTACGACTGGATTGAGCTTGACTTAGTTAAAAACACGGGAGATTTTCGCCGTGAAAGTTATCGACCTAATAAGATTGATACAGAAATTAAGGTTATTGGACATATTAATACTGATCGAAATTGGACCGAACGAAAAAAAATTTGTTTAGGAAAAATCTACCATAACCTAACAGAACTTATTAAGGAAGCAAAAGACAAAACTATTTGCACCTCTTTAGCAGTGTTTAAACCAACAAAAGTTTTAGATTTTTTCGCCGAACCAGTTGATCGCGAATGGGATAAAG
>DASSWV010000228.1:0-2682 GCA_035704545.1 Pelobium sp. | reverse complement strand
TATTTCTACACCGTTTTCTGCGCATATTCCTTTGATCTCATCAGCATAAGTTTTGCTTTCTGCTGCTTTTTTAACATCAATTAGTCTTGCATCCCACGCAGGAATTTGAACACCTTTGAAGCCTATTCCTGAAGCCCATTTGCAAATGGACCCTAGACTATTAAAAGGTGCTTCGTCTGATGCAAACTGTGCTAAAAAAATTGCTGGGCCTTTAATTGTCTTCATAATTTTTTGTTTAAATAAATTAATTTTAAGTTTTCCTCTATGCCAGGTTTATTAATAACTTCAATCAGAGATTTTAATTATGCTCTATAAGCACAAATTTGATAAAACTGACCAATAAATTGATGCTCTCCTCTTATTAATAAAACGTTTTTTTGTATTTAAGTATTAATCAGCACACAGTAGATGCTAATTCACATAAAAAAGGCGGAACAATTTCCGCCCTTTTACAATATTATAAAATTCTGCTTATAATTTTCTCAGCTATCAGGCTTTTATCGATCGTTTATCCTTTTACCTGATGTCCTTTTGTTTTATTTTTCATATAAAAGTAAAGACCAGTAAAGGCGAAAACCAAAATAATAGGAATAATGAGTGTGGCATTGAGAATTTCAGGACCGGCTTCGTTCATTGCCTTTAGATAGTCTGTGGCCATCTGTGTTCCTGGTTCAGCTGCAAGATATTCGTCAATAGATGCACCTGTCGGTAACTTTGCTAAAACTTTATTATCGTAAAATCCGCCCATAAACATCATGTAAACAGATACGGCGAACATTCCGGCTGCTCCAATTAATCCTATCCCTACTGCACCTGTTTTAGGTATGTATTCTGCCACAAATCCGATCATTGTAGGCCAGAAATAACATACCCCTACACCAAAAACTAAAGCTCCGACAAAAAGTAATGCACCATCTGTATTTGCTAGTAAGTATAATCCAACCACTGAAACAATAGCAGATATTAATAACACCCCTGTAGATGAAAACCTATGGACAATTGGTCCGGCGAAACCTCTGCCGATCACCATTACTCCTGTAGTAAGCATCAGGATTAAAATAGCGTTTTCAGTTACGTTTTTCAACAGAATCCCGATCCATTGGTTGGTAAATAATTCGGTAATTGCTGTACCAAACATGCAAATAAGCATAAAAATAAATAGAGGGTTCAGCAGAGACTTATACATCTCGGAAGTGGAAACCCCCGAAGATACTCTTTCAGTAAGCGGGAACTTAAGTTTGGCAAAAAGGTATCCGTAAATAACAGTAGGAATAATCATGGTGGCCATTTGGATTTGCCAGTTTAGACCAATGCTGTCAAAAGCAAACACAATTAAAGAGCCGATTACGATACCTGCCGGAAACCATAAATGGAAGTGGTTTAACTTCGTTGTTTTATTTTCAGGATATAATGAGGGTACCAGAGGGTTACACGCTGCTTCAACTACTCCGTTTCCTGCACCAATTAATAAAGTGGAGATATAAAGCGTCCAATACCCTTCGGCAAAAATAGTCATAACAATGGCAACCAAATGAAGTACAAACGCTATAACCAACAGTTTTTTCATGCCAAGGGAATCAACCAGCATCCCGCCGATAATAATTGCCAAAGGGAAACTCCAGAAGGCAGTTGCTGCAATATTTGCAATTTCCTGGGTCGAAAGTTGGAATTCTTCTCCCCATCGAACAAGTAGCCCTGCCCGAATTCCAAAAGAGAGAGAAGTAACAAGTAAAGCTAAACAGCTAGCAGTAAAAAGTTTAGATCTATCAACGGTTTGCATATTATGTATTAATTTATTTTGGTTTAACAGCCATTTAAAATTTCCCTTCTAAATCACAAAGAATTGTAAAAGATCAAATAAAAAGAAATTTATTTTCTAATGAAAAGGAAATTTAATTGAAAATATCCATTAAATAAAGAAAGCAAAAAAAAAGATCAGGAACTTTTCCGGTTTATGGCGGTAAATAGATGCCAATGAACCCTTTAGATAAATTAAATATCTGCAATTGTTGCTTCCGCTAAACCACTAAAGTTTTCCCGTCAACAAAATTGGAGATTCATTGAGCGATCATCAAAACTACATTATTCTAAGCAAGCCTTACCTCCACAGTAGATAAGAAGTGATGACATCCCTCTCTTCTAAACGCAGCACTAAAGTAAAACTCAGCAGGATATCTAAAGTATAGGGATGTCATCGCTGTAGTATAGAACTAAAAGCTTTCCTTTTGGCAGCTATTTCGGATCAAGCAACAATTCCGGGGAGCGTTTGCACAAAACCTTGATTAAGTTTAAATGAAGACAAACGGCATCTAAAGACAGTTAACAAAGTTTTAAAGATTTTTGCACCAAGGATGTCAAAAAAGATGCGACAAGGTGCTGAGCTATTACTTCCTCTGAAGCATGTTTTTTCGACCCAGTTTATGGATTTTCAACCTTTGATTTAATCTTTGGGTCAGCGGAGCCCTGTGCGGATGAAATCGGGTTGTAAATCCATAAACGAGGCCACCCGGCCAGAGGGTCACGAAAACTACATTGCAGCAGGGCTTTGGGTTATCTAGCAGATAATTTTAAGCCTAAAGTTAGACATTAAGATTTTTTGGCGGTACTTCCCAACGTTTCCGCTTGATCCGATTTCAGGTGAGGTTAAATCGAATCTTAATTTTCGATGACTTTAATCCTAAA